>JBCCHD010000004.1 GCA_039028935.1 Pseudomonadota bacterium
CGGAAAACGAAAGCCTGGAGTCGATCAACATTGGCGCCTTGGGCGACCCTTCGCGAGGACCGTTTGTATTTAAAACAGTATCCGTGTTCCCTCAACAAGTTCAGGAACTCATGAAAAACCCGCGTGGTTTTGTAATCCAACTCGCCAATTTTGATATTACCGACGCACTCGGTACGAACTTTGCTTTCACATCAAGGGATGTGCTTGATCGAACCGCAGGAATCTCCTTTGATTTAGGTGACGGTCGCGTTGAAAATTATCGTGTTGCCACCTCTAGCATCCACGACCCCGCCTCGGGTCGGCCAGCCGGAATCACGATGGGATACGCGTTAGAGGTCATCGGGCTACAACGTTATGTGACGATCCGAGACGGAGGCAACGGTGTTGTTGATACGCTTGCAGTAGATGGTGATGAACAGCTGCTTGCTGTTGGTGCCGCCGTCGAGCCCAATGAGGTCATTGTGGCCGTGGGCGACAATCAAACGTTGAGCACAGTGCCCCAAGGCGACGACATATTGGTTGAGGCCGATTACGCCACCAGTCTAGTGGAGGACTTCGACACTATTGGTGATGGTGGAAACGGCCTGGCCGAGACCACAGCCAGCGGCGATGATCTTCAAAACGTTTCGGTCGGTTCCGCCGTGGTGAGCGGGCAACCGATTATTGCAGTCGGCCCGAATGGCGTGCTCGACACAATCCCTTTAGGAGACGATGCGATCGACTTGGCATCTGAACCCCCTCGACGAATGCTGACGCGTTTTCGTGACGTTGCAGCCGACGTGTCGACCAAGCGTTTCTGGGCATTGTTTCAGCCGCAGGCCAGACCGGGCGTCGATCTTGACAACTACATCATTCGCTCTGGAGAACAGTTTAACTTTGCCTATGTGCAAGATAAAGACGAAGACGGCGTTTGGGCAAGAGAAGAGTTTCTGCATGGCAGTTCCGATTTGCTGGTAAATACCGATGGCTGTACGCCACTGACGGCAGCCGATCAGTGTGACTCGCTATCTGACAAAGAGGAAATTCAAGATGGTTGGCGCGTTCAACTGCGCGGTTCCCCACAGGCCTACCCGGTCTACCCGAATCCAAACCAAGGCGATTCAGATCGGGACGGCCTGCTTGATCATGAAGAACGCAACTGCCTACTGGATCCTCGGCTGCGAGATTCCGACCTGGATGGCCTGACCGATTGGGAGGAGTTAACGGGTATGCGCATTGTAGAAGGAGCGATCACGCAAATGGTAAGTCGCGATCCCGACACCAATCTGATTACGTACGTCATCACGCCCTATGAAGGCGCGGCAACGGGCTGCGACGACAGCGAACCGCCGACCTGCAATTTGATCCCTCACGATGTGATCGTCGGTTGCAATACTGAAATTGATGCCCTTACCGGCGTTGGGTTTGCCACCGATCCACTCAATGCAGACACGGACGGTGATTTGGTGAACGACGCTGTGGAACTGAGCCTTGGCATCAACCCCAACGACTCTCAAGATGGACCGCTCTTTCTTGATGACGATGGTGATGGGGTTGCCAACTTTATCGAAGAGACCGGCTTTACTACCTACGTTAATGGCGTCGAAGTCACTTTTACATCGAACCCCAATAATCCAGACACAGACGGCGATTTACTACCGGATCTTCTCGAACATTTCATTCGTAGTAATCCTCGTAGCGTGGACACCGATGGGGATGGCATCTCAGATAACAACGAGTATAGAAACGGCGGCGCCGCCTGCGTTACCCAAAATGTGGGCGAAACGTGTGTATCGTTTGCCGACCTGATCGAGAGTAGCTTCCAGTCCTACCTCTCGGAGTGTGAAGCCGCCGATGTCTGCAATAACACTACCATCGAGCAAACATTAGCCAGCCTCAATCAGTACGGAACGAATCTGAACGAAAAAGACTCTGACTTCGACTCAGTCGATGATTTAGAAGAAATCGTCGGCGTGACTATCCAAGTCAATGATCTGAACGAAATGGTCAATTCAGACCCAATAGCCAACAATTCGGACGCGGATTTACTGGACGATGGTGAGGAAAGAATGCTTGGCAGCAACCCTCGAGAAGCAGACACTGACGGTGACGGACGATTCGATCATATCGAAAGAGATCTGGGTTTGGATCCTGCATTCCGTGACAGGTTGATATCGGTATCTTCCAGTGGCTTTCGCATTACAACTGCTGCCGAAGATGGCGAAATTGCAGAAATGGTATGGTGGGCTAACGTAAATAATAGCCAAGTCTGCTTCCTTCCAGAAAGAACGGTAAACCTGAACGAATTTGTCGATTTCACCTGCATTTACATCACTAATGCGGTGTTGCGTGACGATGGCTCGTCCATCACCGTCACTATGGCCGGACACGAAGTGGATGGCAGCTTCGACGGAATTGGAATGGCCGACAACGATGAAGTGTGTAATCAGCAGACTGTCGTATTTACCTATGACGAACCGAGCACAAACAGCATTGAAAGAACGCACATATGTAACTCGGGTACGCCTGACTTGGGGTTCACGACGACCCTAACCGTGACGGAGCAATAGCAAAAAAACCGATCGGCTGCCGCCCTAAAACGAGGGCGGTAGCCGAAAGGTAATCGTGATCGGCGATTATTCGCCGCGATTGAGTATCGCCTCGACCGTGCCTTGGGCAAGAGGATGGTAGCCTGGCCGCGCACGTTTATACACGTCGAAGGCAAACTCGCGATGCGCTGGCGTGGCCATCAAATCGTCATACAGCGGCACAATCAGTTTACGTCGACCAATACCAAGCAGGTATTGCTCCAAACGTGCGAATCCGGGCTGATAATCGTGCCGGATCACGTGTCGCATCCAGCTGTGGACGATTTCGTTATTACGCGACTCCGTCAGGGCGAATTCGCTATCCAATTGCTCAAGCTGGGTTCCAGAGAGATCTGACGGCAATTTATTTAAGAAGTAGAGCCATTCATGCACGCTCCAGTTGCTGGTGTCGAGATCACCGAGTGCCACTGACCCATTTAACCAACTCAATCCCTGTGCATCGATCGCGGTAAACGCATCGGATACCGGCACCATCGAGGCGTCCGGCAAGCCGTCTTCAAAAATCCATTCGTCGACTTCACTGCGTGTAACGGTGCCGGGATGTTTATCCACAAGGTTGGTCATCAGATAGTCAATAAACTGATCCGTGGAGATGCTCTGAAAGGCAAACGCATCGAAGTACTTGCGCAAGAAGACATCAAACTTCTCGCGACCAAAACGGGTTTCTAGCCAGTTCACGAACATCTGGCCCTTGGTGTAGGGCACGCCACTAAACACGTCATCGGGGTCGCGGCCGGTTAGATCAATCGCCAGCAGCTGGTCTGGCGCGGGCAACCCTTTGAGTTCATCGACCAGCGACTGATAGTCGAGGAAGTACTCCATATCGGCACGATCTTTTCCGTACACGGCCTCCATGATGCGCGTAGTGAGAAACGACGTGAATCCTTCATTGAGCCACAGATCTCGCCACGTGCCGTTGGTTACAAGATTCCCCGACCAGGAATGCGCCAGCTCGTGCGCGATGAGCGAAACGAGACTCTTGTCGCCGGCAATCACGGTTGGCGTAATGAACGACAGCCGCGGATTCTCCATCCCGCCAAACGGAAAACTCGGCGGTAGAATCAGTAGATCGTAGCGACCCCAGCGATAGGGTCCGAACAACTCTTCGCTGATCACCAACATCTGCTCGGTGTCCGCAAACTCGGCCGCCGCCGACTCGACAATCGTCGGTTCAGCAAACACGCCTGTGCGACCGCTCATCGGCTCGAACACCAAGTCGCCCACACCGAGTGCAATGAGATACGCCGGAATGGCCTGCGGCATCTCAAATCGATAAACACCATCCGCCCGCTTCTCGCTCGTCGGTTCATTCGACGCACTCATCACAGCGCGCAAGTTTGACGGTACACGAATCGTCGCCCCATACGTCATGCGCACTCCGGGCGTGTCCTGTATGGGAATCCAGCTGCGCGCGTGAATGGCTTGCGACTGCGTGAACAAAAACGGGTTCTGCTTGCCTGCCGTCTGCTCAGGCGTAAGCCATTGCAAGCCTGATGCGGCAGGCTGACTGGCGTACTTTATTTCAACCGTAAGTGTCGTTTGGTCATTATCAGGCAGATCCACAATGAGCGCTCGACCCAGGTTCGGATCGATCTCGCCCAAACGAAATTTGAGTAACGAGGACGCACGCTCTTCTATTAGGGTGGCGCGACGAACATCCAAATCCCGTGTATCCAACCACAAGGTGGACACACCTGGCTTCCGTTCGACCGTCAGACGCGCGGTGCCGACCAGCTGGCGAGCCTCAAACTCAACCGTCAGATCAAGTTCAGCGTGTGTCACGTGTGCTTCGTTGGGTTTGGCAAACGAATGCACATCGAAGGCGTATTCGCGCGCGGCAGGAACGTCTTGAGTGTCGCTGACGGCGGCATCATCATGCTTGGGCGATGACGGGCCACAGGCGGTAAGGCCGATGGCGAAGACCGAAACCGTAAGCATGCGTAGCGTCGAAGACAAACGATCATGTCGTGTCATTGGGAGCTCCATTTAACCGTCGGCTACCAGATTTTAATAATGTCATCCGGCGAGCGGTACAAACCGTCCCCGGGTTTGACGTTAAACGCGCGATGAAAATCAGGCATGTTGGCCACGATCCCATTGACCCGGTACTTGCTGGGAGAATGGGGATCGGTGAGCAAACGGCGCCGCAGCTCATCATCGCGATACAGCCGTCGCCACACTTGCGCCCAGCCCATAAAGAAGCGTTGATCACCCGTATAACCATCGATTACGGGCGCTTCAACGCCTTTCAACGAGAGACGATAGGCGCGATACGCCATGGTTAGTCCAGCCAGGTCACCGATGTTTTCGCCGAGCGTAAGCTCGCCGTTGACGAATTCGCCAGGCAGCGGTTCGAACGCCGCGTATTGCGCCACCAAACCGTCTGCGCGACGCTTAAATTCGACAGCGTCCTGCTCAGTCCACCAGTCGCGCAAATTGCCGTCACCGTCCGACTTGCGCCCCTGATCATCAAACCCATGACTGAACTCATGACCAATGACCGCCCCAATTGCGCCGTAGTTCACCGCGTCGTCAGCCTCAACATTAAAAAAGGGGGGCTGAAGGATCGCGGCTGGAAACACAATCTCATTCATCGACGGGTTGTAATACGCATTCACAGTCTGCGGTGTCATGAACCACTCAGTGCGATCGATCGGGCCGCCCAACTTGTTCAGTTGACGCCCGTATTCAAGTTCCGCAGAGGCCATCATATTGCCAACGAGATCGTCATCGCTCAAAGACAGTTTGCTGTAGTCTTTCCATTTCGATGGATAGCCAATCTTAGGCGTGAATTTGGCTAACTTGTTTCGCGCCTGAATTTTGGTGTCGGCACTCATCCACTCGAGTCCATCAATGGATGTGCCAAATGCGGTGCGCAGATTTTCCACCATTTCGTCCATGCGCTGCTTGGCGATCGGCTTAAACGTTTGCTCAACATAGAGCTTGCCAACCGCCTCTCCGAGCGTGCCGTTAACCGCGCTCACAGCGCGTTTCCAGCGGGGCCGAATTTCCTGCACGCCCCGCAGCGTGCGGCCAAAGAAATCAAAATCGGCCTCAACAAAATCGGCGCTTAAATATTCGGCGCTTGACGACAGCAAATGCCAATTTAGATAACTCCGCCATTCAGAAAGTGGCGTGGCCGCAATCAATCCAGCCAGTGAGGTTTGAAAGCTCGGCTGGCGGACAATGAAATCCTGTTGTTCGCCAAGCCCCGCCGCGTCGAGAAATGCGCCCATATCGACATCCGACAGCATGGCAAGCAGTGCATCGCGGGTGGCGGGATTAAACGTGGCATTGCGATCACGATTGCGCACCCGATCCCATTGCAGCTCGGCAATGCGGGTCTCTAGATCGAGCACGCTCTGCGCCGCACGCTCGCCATCAGGTAGCCCAGCCAGTTCGAACATGCGCTCAATGTGGGCGCGATAGGCATCCCGAATGCCAACAAATTTTTCATCCTCGTTCAGATAATAGTCTCGATCGGGAAGGCTGGTACCCGCTTGGGAGATAAACGGCACGTACCGGGTGGTATCGCCCGAGTCTTGATTGATCCAAAAGCGAATAGGGCTGCCCAGACCGTATTTCTGTGCCTCGCCAAAGTAGCGCATTAGGTCGGCGTGCGATGACACGGCATTAATCCGGCTGAAATGCCCGGCGAGTGGTGCGATCCCCGCAGACTCAATGGCTGTTTCATTCATGAACGCGTTATAGAACGCACCGATGCGCGCTTTGTCACTGCCCGGTGCGCCGCCGTTTTTGGCCGCGTCCTCAATAATGTCGCGTTGCAACGTCTCAGATACGTCAAACAACTCAGTAAACGATCCGTAGTTGGACCGGTCTGCCGGAATGTCGGTACGCGCAAGCCAACCGCCATTGATGTGACGAAAGAAATCATCCTGTGGCCGCACAGAATGATCGATGTTCTCGGTGTCCACGCCGAGCGATAAGGTGGCGCCGGTGTCGGGCGCGGGATCAACAGTAGAGCAAGCGGTGAGAGCCAGCACGGCGGCTAGCACGGTCAGTGTTCGCATGATGGAGTTCCCTATACTGTATTCAGAGGGCCGCAAGAATACCACGGCGCCTCCCCACACAACGCTAGACCGCGCGTCACTGAGATAAACCGCACACCATAGCGGTCAAGCCGCAATGAGCTGTTCGCAGGAAAATGGAGAAGATGGTTTGTCTAAACGTCTGATCAGACGTTATCGGGTTCTTTTTTGTAGTGCAGCTGATAGGAACCGATGGTGATGATATCGCCGTGCTCAAGGCTGTACTTTTTAATGCGCTTGCGGTTCACATACGTGCCATTCATGGAATCCAGGTCGAGCACGTAGTCGTCTTTGAGCACAGTGAAAATTTGCGCATGGTGACGACTGGAGTTTTTGCAATCGAGCCGAATATCACAATCGTGTTTGCGTCCGATCGTCACCCGACGTTTGTTGAGGCGATATTCGTCCACCTGCTCTCCGTCTTTGATGATGACGAGTCGGGCGGCCTGCACTTCCTGCAGGGTTCGTAGTGTCGGCGTGGGCATATCCGGTCTTTCCAGTGATTCGTTCTTATCGGCCGTTGACTCGTCGCAGCATAACAAATACCTCGCGAGACGCTTTGCGACGCACGTCTCACTCCAGCGGCTCGAACACAAATATTGTCAAACTGACCGTTAAACGCAATGGTATCGGGGTTTTCCACCCGTCAAATACCACATGCGCTAAGTTACACGGGCCCATTTTTCCAATTGAGTCAGTTATTTGCCCACTTTGCGCGCCGCTGCCCCTAATCGCAGCTGAGCCCGTTTCGTCGAGCGAGATAGGTAGGAGTACGCCGCTGACCAACGGCGAACATCAATCGATCGTGTGCACATCAGATAGGCATTGCTCGACCGCCGAGGATCGCCCGACAAGTCACCAAGCGCCATCCTCTCACGCGTCGCCGACCTTTTGGTACCGGCAACAAGGCGATCTTAAGCATTTGTTTTTATTTATTAATATCAAAACGACGCAAAACGGAACGCCGAGCGCATCGGCGTACCGCTTACGTCGCCAGATCATCCGACCAATCGTTTGCCACCACAAACATCCTCTTCCACTCGCCCTGTGATGTTTCCACGTCGACGCACTGCGGGCCACTTTCGACGGCCGCCTGCAACCGGTCGAGGGAGAGCGACGCACCGGTGCGTCGAGGCGCAAGCCAATCCTGTTTGTGCAGCGAGTGGATTGCACTCGGCGAGATCGTGCAGAGTGTATCGATCGGGCACCACGTGCCGTGAGGGGCCGCCGGGTTGATCGTGACGTGTCCGGCGGAGCCGTCAAACGAAAACGACGACGGGGACGCCGCCGGTAAACCGAAGGGGAAAAACAATCGACCTTTAAGAATCGCTCGTACTCGGGTGATGGGCTGAGGCAACGCCGATTGAGCCTCAGAGCGCGACGACAAGCGGAGCTGTCGATCATCCAAATGCGACAATTTACGACGCAGTGAATCGCGCTTACCTGGACCTACCCAATCGAGCTCGCCGTCGCGAAAGACCCCTAGATAAAATTTGCAGGCCACCTCCCAATGTTCGAGCGTCCCGTCCGCGAGGTTTCTCACAATGAAGTCGAATTCGCCCAGCGTACGCTCGTCATCGGCGATCTGGAGTCGACGCGCGACGCACTCCAATGCGGGCAGTCGGGATAGCCCGAACGCAATCAAGGTTTCAAAACGGGCGCCTAATCGATGATCGGTTTGCTGCCCAAGGGCATGGTCCAATTGATCCGCCATCGACGCGTCATCGGCCATCGCTGGTTGGTCGCACAGATCGCGGTACCAGGTATCGGTTTGCCATCGGACGTCGGTTTCTGATCGCACGAGTGGCGGGCTGCCGAGGGACCAGCGTAAGGCCTCGACCTGGTTGTGTTTGTTGTGTTTTTGCAACAAATTTTTCGCAGGTTATGTGGACTCACCGCACGACTAATACGGCGATTCCGCCACCCGCTAGTGGATTAGGCAGAATGCAAAATAGCGTGTATTTCACGGTATCGAGTTTTATCTGGTGCGAAACACTATGGTATATTTCGGCCTTAGTTACCACAGCAATCGCTGTGCATGTATTATCCGACCCACAATATGCCGCTGCTGGCAGGAGATTCGAGGTCATGAAAAAACTACTATTTATCGCCCTGACCGTGGCGTTATTGGGTGCACCGCAACAAACCGCTCAAGCGGAAGAAATTATTGAAAACGGGCGCTGGTACCTGAGCCCGATGGGCACCTACGTGTTCCGAGAAGACAAATCTCGCTTCAGTAATACCGGCGCAGGTGGCCATATCGGTTTCGCCCGCGGCATCGCAGACAACTGGGCCATCGAATTCAACTTGGTTGGCAACCAGCTGCGGGGAGACGGCCAGCACCGCATCGGCCAAGTGGGCCTCGGCGTCGACCTGATCAACACCTTTCGTACTCAGAGTAACTGGGCACCATATTGGTTGATCGGCACGGGCTACATGAAAACCCGTTCGAATGAAAACGGCAACTCGCCACCGTCTGGGGCTGATTCTGACAACGCAATCGCCTCGGCCGCCTTGGGTCTCGCCCACCGCATCGGTGACTCCAGCGGCATGTTCCGTGCGGAAGTTCGTTACCGCGGCGATTTTGCGGATCGCGACGATTACACCGACCTGCTGTTCAACCTCGGTTTTACCGTACCGATGGGCCCCTCTGCGGCGCCACCCGTGATTCTCGATAGCGACAACGATGGCGTGGTGGATTCCGACGATCTTTGTCCTGGTACTCCGGCCAATGCGCAGGTCGACGCTAACGGTTGCGAGCTGGATAGCGACAAAGACGGCGTCAAGAACAGTCGCGACCAGTGCCCCGGCACACCAATGGGTGTCAAAGTCGATGCCGATGGCTGTGAAATGATTCAGGATGCGGACGGCGATGGCGTCGCCGATGCGGACGATCAGTGCCCGAATACGCCTCGAGGAACGAAAGTCGATGCGAATGGCTGCAAGGTTATTGGTGACGACGACAACGATGGCGTACTCAACAACATTGATGAGTGTCCGAACTCCGCGCCCAACGTGCGCATCGACGCCCGTGGCTGCGAGATTAGCGAAGAGATTCAGTTGCCGCGCGTTGAGTTTGAACTCAACTCCGCCACGCTGACGCCAACGTCGCTGTCGGTGCTCAGTGGTGCTGCTTCCACTTTGAAGAAGTACCCCGACATCACCGTCGAGGCGGAAGGTCATACCGACAGTACCGGTCGCGCTGACTACAACATGAACCTGTCGCAGCAGCGCGCTGAGTCGGTTCGTGACTACATCATCAACCAGGGCATCGATGCCGCTCGCATCACGGCTCGCGGATTTGGTGAAACCCGCCCGATCGCCGACAACGCCACTGCGGAAGGCCGTCAGGCCAACCGACGCGTGACGCTGCGTCTGACGAGCGAGTAAATCGCTCTGGCTAATTAACGGCTAAACCCGTTATCCTAAGCCCCGATGACCGGTTCATCGGGGCTTTTTTATGCGTCGTCCAATTCTGCTTTTTTTACTCAGTGCTCTTGTCGGTGGCATGTCGGTCACGTTATCAGCGTGTGACAGCCCGCCCGATGTGACAGAACTCAATGAACCGCTCCTTGACGACTTCGCTCGTGACTCGCTGAGCATTCGCACACAAAGCGGCGACACGTTGGACTTTACGGTGTACGTTGCTCGGACAAGCGAACAAATGAGCCAGGGCCTCATGTTCGTGCGCGAGTTACCGGACCGCACTGGCATGCTGTTTACTTACTCCCGACGACGCATCGCGTCAATGTGGATGAAAAACACCTACATCCCGCTCGACATCTTGTTTATCAAACAAGACGGTACAATTTCCGATATTCATGCCAACACCACGCCCAAGTCGCTTAAGAGTCGTCGCTCAAGCGGTCCGGTACGTGGCGCACTCGAACTAGAAGCCGGTAGCGTGGAGCGACTCGGCATACAAATCGGCGACACAGTGTTGCACAGCCACTTTCGAACGCGCTGATGATCACCACGGTGCTCGCCATTACGGTGATTGGCTTGATCGTGTGGCTCGCCATGCCACGCCTGACCCGACGACTCATTTTCAAACCCGAAGCCGGCCCGCATGATTGGGTCGAGCCGTCGTTCCCGGGCGGGGTGATCCACGAGCACGTGTTTTTTGATACACCGGATGGCGAAACGCTCCATGGTTGGCTCGTACAGCAAGCAGGCAATGATCTTGTCGTACTAATCTGCCACGGCAATCGTGGCAGCATCGCTGGCCGCGAGGAAACCGCACTGTATTATCTGGCACTCGGTCTTAATGTCATGATGTTCGATTATCGAGGCTACGGTCGAAGTTCCGGCACACCGAGCGAATCGGGCAGCTATACCGATGTTGACGCCGCCTGGCGTCTGCTCACGCACGAACGAGGTTTTGCGCCGAACCAGGTGGTGTTGCTCGGCCGATCATTGGGCGCTGCGGTCGCCGCACATCTTGCCAGTCATGCACAACCCCGCGCGGTTGTACTCGAATCAACCTTTAGCTCATTGCCCAGGCTGGCACGCGAACTCTATCCCATCTTAAGCCTGTTCCGATTTGGCGCACGTTACGACACACAAAGCAAAATTTCGCACATAACCTCGCCGCTATTGCTGGTACACAGCGTCGACGATGAACTGATCGGTTTTCATCATGCGCGCCAACTTCAAGATGCCGCGCCGGCCGACACACCACTGGTCTCTATTACCGGTCGTCACCGCGATGGGTTTGTCACTAGCCGGGCGGTGTATATACCGGCGCTGGTCGATTTTCTCAATCTGTCCAACGTCAGAAAATCAGCGTCTGACTGACCGTCACTCAGACGCGCGGCGTGCTTTAGGGGATCTTCGCCGACGCCTTGAGCTGCCTATCGGTCTGATTTACTCTGGACGCTTCGATCACTTGACCCTTCGCGTCGCGCTCCGATGAGTGAGCGAACCATGGACTCGCATTCTATGTCTCACACCTGTGTACTCTCGTTCGTCGCTGCCGCCCTGTTGATGAGTGGTTGCACCACCGTCACGACGGATGACCGTGCCCGAAACGTTATCCTATTTGTTGGCGACGGCATGAGTCTTGCCACCGTCACAGCCTCTCGCATTCTGGAGGGACAGCAACGCGGCGGTCAGGGCGAAGAGCATCTCCTGGCCTTCGAAACCTTGCCCTACACCGCTCTGGCAAAGGTTTATAACACGAATCAGCAAGTGCCGGATTCAGCCGGCACCGCCACCGCCATCCTATCAGGACACAAAACACTCGCCGGAGTGGTGGGTGTGGACAGTCGGGTCACACGGGGTGATTGCAACACAGAGTTCGCTGCGCGAGTGCCGTCGATTGTGCAAATAGCTGAAGAGAACGGCATGGCCACCGGCATCGTCAGTACCGCACGCATCACACACGCAACGCCTGCCGCGGCCTACGCGCACAGTGTGGAACGCGGTTGGGAAAACGACGCAACGCTGCCCGACACGGCGACTTCTTGCCATGACATTGCACGACAGCTCATTGAGTTTTCGCATGGCGACGGCATCGACATTGTACTGGGTGGCGGCGGCCTGCAGTTTCTGCCGGACTCACGCGGTGGCAAGCGCACCGATGGACGCCATCTATTTGACGATTGGCAAGCGTCAGACCCTGATAATCACATGTTTGTTTACAATCGGGCGATGCTCGCCACGGCTGTCTCGACGGTCGGTAACAAAGTGGGCCGACACGCACGACAAATTCTCGGTGTTTTTGCGCCGTCGCATATGAGCTATGAAGTCGATCGCGTGCGCAATCAGACCGACGAGCCGTCTCTGACGGCGATGACGCTGGCGGCGATCGAGCACCTTTCTCCAAAAGAGGGGTATTTCTTACTGGTCGAGGGTGGCCGCATTGATCATGCACATCACGGTGGTAACGCGGCCCGGGCGCTAACCGAGACTATCGAGTTCTCCAATGCCGTCAGGGCCGCACTCGAGACCGTTTCACTTGACGACACCCTTATCATTGTCACCGCCGATCATGGTCATACCTTAACCATTGGCGGCTATGCCACGCGGGGTAACCCCATTCTCGGCAAGGTCATCGAAAACGGTCCGGACGGACGCTCCACGCGAAAACCTGCGCTCGATATCAATGGCCAACCGTATACGTCTCTATCCTACGCCAACGGACCCGGCTATCTGGCGTCCCAAAAGGAAGTCATGGCCACCGCCGACACGAGTGACGTCAACTACCAGCAGCAAGCTACTGTCGGTTTGTATAGCGAAACGCATAGCGGAACCGATGTTCCAGTGTACGCAGGGGGACCCGGCTCCGATAACGTGCGCGGCGTCTTGGAGCAGAATAAGCTGTTCGATATTATGGCCAGAGCACTTGGCTTCATCCGCTGACCGACGGCGCGTCCGTATGAAAGTGACCGTGATCACCACATCGCGTGCCGACTTTGGCCACATTGTTTGGCCCGTCAAAGCCATGCAGTCACACGATGACATCGATGTCGATGTTATCGCCATGGGCGCGCATTTGTCGCCGTCTTACGGGCACACGCTCAACGACATGGCGTCTCATGGAATTGAGCCGGATCATGTGCTGGAAACCCTGATCAGCTCGGACACCGATGTAGGCATGGCCAAGACGATCGGTGTGTCGATGTTGAGTCTCAGTGACTGTCTCGCCGCAAGCCGGCCGGATGTCTTACTCGTGACGGCCGATCGCTACGAGATGCTGGCCGCTGCCTCGGTGGCTCTCGCGCTTCGCATTCCCATTGCCCACGTGGAGGGAGGAGAGGTGTCAGCTGGCGCCATCGACGACGCCGTGCGCAATGCGCTGACCAAGCTCAGCCATCTTCACTTTGCACCACATACGGACGCGGCCCAACGCATTATGGCTATGGGCGAGGAGCCCTGGCGAGTGTGCGTAACCGGCGCGCCGTCGCTCGACCACTTGCGTCATCGCACTCTCCTGACGCAAGCGGAGCTGGAACGCGCACTGCAGACCTCGCTCGACAAGCCATTCACGGTTGTGTCGTATCATCCGGTTACGTTGCTCGATGACACCGTCGCCGAAGCCGATGCATTCTACGACGCGCTGCACGAGCTCGATCAAACATTGATTTTTTGTTTCCCAAATTGCGACGCCGGCAGTCACCAACTCGTCGAACGAGCCAATCAATATTGTGAGACACACTTGGACTCGCGTGTGTACGTCAACCTCGACCATTGGGTTTACTGGAGTTTGCTCCATCAAGCCCATGTCATGATCGGAAACTCAAGCAGCGCCTTAATGGAGGCGCCCTCAATACCACTGCCCGTTGTCAATGTTGGTGAGCGCCAGCGTGGCCGACTAACCGCCCCCAACGTGGTCAGCTGTGCCGCCGAGTCCAGCGCCATCGTGACAGCGTGGCGCCAAGCCGCCTCGAATGCGTTTCGTCGCTCGCTGGACGGCATGCAAAACCCCTACGGTGATGGTCAGGCAGCGACGCGAATGTGCCAATTTCTTCTGGACCACCGCGATCGGGACGCGCTGCTTGATAAGCGCGCGCGAACAGTGGTGTCATCCGATCAGATCGATGGATTCCTCAAAACGTTCGATTAGTTCACCCGTAGCGCCACGCCTCAACACACGATACGCCCATACCCTAATCGGGCGCACATCCGCAATTGCAGGTGGGGTCTTAACTGACACCAACGCGAGCACACACTCGACCAATGTTAAAAACTCGTACAGCGCGCTCGCACGCTGCTAGCTGACGCGGCGATCCTCGCCGCCCGACGGGTTGTCGACAAACTCGTCCATAAATGGACGGAAACGGTCGCTACGCCCCACTTTGCCGCGCGCAATCGACAATAAATCGCCTGATGGACCCGGTGAGCGAAGACGTGAGAACAGCGTGCTGTCGTAATCGATATTGATGAACCCTAGCACCCTGTCTAGGGTGGCACGTGGACGGGCGACAAACTGTTCGTAATTCAGAGAGAGCATGGGAAACTCTCCGAGAGTGTGCCAATGATCAAGCGTAGAGGTGAATTGATTAATGCGCTGACTAATCAACGGCATGGTCGATGGCACATCGCCGGTCACCGGGCTCTCGTGCGTGTACAGATCGAGCGCGAGGTCGGCCGGCTGCTGCACAATTTGTACGACGCGCATTCCTGGGAATAAGAGGCTGGCAAAGCCTAGATAACTTGCGTTATTCACCTGCGCATCGATTAACACACTGCGCTCCACTGAGAAATTACTCTCTAAAAATCGCCGAGCGAGTTTGCCAAGTTCAGCCCGTCGCGCCTGCGAAAGCGCCTCGGGGTAGGCATCGGGTGTGGCCAATACCGAGGGCAACGAGTGCGCGAGCTCTTCGAGCGGTAAGCGCTGCGCGCTGACCGCCACCTCCGGATGACAGCCCAACAGCTCACTGAAGAGCGACAACGCAAATCCTGGCATACCCACAAGAAAAACTGGCGAAGCCGTCGCTCCATCACTGCGTCTCAGCCGAGCCATTCGATCGCGATCAAAAAATGACCGTGCCGCATCATCGGATTCCACTAACTCACGACTCGCGCGAAGCTCATTGGCCAACGTGTAGTGTTTAAAAGCACGGGCGTAATCTTGCTCATATTCGTGAAGTTCGCCGAGTCGAAAATGGCAGCGGCGTCGACCGGCAGCATGATCCAGTCGATTGTTGAGACGGTAGCTCAGTAGCCGAATCGCTTCGCCCGTTTGATCACGCATCTGTAATAGATCCGTGCACAAAAGCGCTGTGCCGACGTCGTAGTCCTTCGGATCGCCGGCTTGGCGGATGTGCCGCAGGGCTTTATTCACTTCGCCTTCGCGCGCACAGACCTCGCTCAATCCTGCGTGGGCCGCCGGACTGTCGTTCATGTTGATTGCCGCCTGGTAGCTGCGCCGCGCACCATTCAAGTCGCTGCGCAAAAAATGTATTCGGCCGAGCATGACCAGCGCCGGCACATTGCGGGGCTCAAACTGGAGGGCCAACTGACAGGCTTTCAACGCGCGGTCGTACTGCCCGAGCTCCACCAGTGCGGCGCTTTTTATAACGAACGCATCCGGATCTTGCGGCATCACATCCGCATGGTACTCAAGCTGCTCAAGCGCGTCCTCGTACGCACCCTGCTGCGCATACAGTCGCGCGAGAAGAAGATGCACGTCCTCAAATCGACCTCCTAGTCGAACCGCATTGAGTAGTGCGGCGAGTGCCGGTTCGGTATGGCCCGTCGAGTGATAATATTTTCCGAGCTGATAGTGAACTTCGGGATATTCGGATCCAGCTTGCCTGGCAAACTCGAACGCTCGTCGCGCCAATTCGTGCTGCTCGTGCTGTGCAAACACACAACCCAGACTCACAAATGCTGGTGCGTAGGTGGGATCGGCCTCTAGCGCATCGAGAAACGCCCGGACCGCGCGCTTCTGTTCACCGACGTTGGCCAATGCGTAGCCCAGTCCCAGGTGCACATCTGCTCGGTCTGGAGCCAGTCGTGACGCTCGCTGTAAGTGAAACACCGATGCGCCGTGATCGCCGAGGCGACACTCGAGTTTCCCGAGTAGACTGAGCGCCTCGAAATTATCAGGATCGTCATCGAGCACATCGCGATAGCGTTGGCGCGCGGCCTCTAATTCACCACGCGTATCGGCCCGCACCGCATTTTCAAGTCGCGCTAACAGACTGGGCGTCAGTGGCGTAGCAGCGGATCCCATGCCCTTAGAACGCCTTATCGGGCGGTGATTCGAGCATCTCGACTAAGCCCTCGAGATGATGTTTATAGTGCCGATAACGACGCAACGAGATCGATTTGAGCGACGAGGGCTGAGGCAAACGCTCTTCGTCATCGTTAACGTCTGTGTGACCTTGAAGACCCAAGAAACGCAGTAGATACGCGGCTTCTGTATCGTACTCAAGAATCATGCGCTCATACGTGACAACATGCATCGGCAGCGTCAGCACCGACTGCCAGTGTGCCATCAAGCGCTTGTGTGCATTGATGTACGTGGCGATGTCGTTCATGTTGTAAGCAAACGATGTACTGCCGGCCGCGGCCGAAAAATGCGTGAAATAACACGACAACGCGATATCCCGATAGTCACGCGCGCAATACACGATGCGCGCCTTCGGAAACATCAGCTCAATGAGTCCCAAATACAAAAAGTTGCGCCACGTTGCATCAACCAGCACGTGAGTCTGATCCGCCACTAAGCGCATTCGATCTTGATACAACGCGGCATAGCGTCCGAGCACGGACTGATCAAGCTCATCGGCTGCATGAGGCCACGAAAACCCCTGTTCCGAGCACAAACGATACGCCGCTAGCTCAACAAATGACGAGCCGCCCATGCTAACAATTTCATTGTGTTGGCGAAGCTGTTGTTCGATTACTTTGACACCCGCTCGCGGCATGCCCAGCATAAACACCAATCCCTCGCCTGAATCGCCAACGCGGGGCGCGGAGGCCATCGCCTCTTTGCTAAAAGCGGACTCAATGTGCTGACACACGCGCACAAATCGCGCCGCATCGAATCGCGCCTGCTTAAGTTGGTTGGCTATTCGGTAGTTGTGAAACGCCAAATCATACGACGCATCAGCGCCCAACAAATCGCCGAGCGTAAAATGCAGATTGACTTTTTCTTCGTCGGGAATACGTGTGCGCAAGCGCTGCTCGAGCACGGTAATTCCATCCCGGCGACGTGCCGACGCCCCGAGTAATCGAGCATAAGCGGCCACCAAATTGGACTGCGCGCGTCCGGAATGGATAACGGCCGACAGCTTTGACAATGCCAGTTTTGTGTCGCCAGTCATGGCCTTCAGTCTTCCGTAGCCAGCCAGACTATCCTGGTCAGACGGTCGCAGCTGCAGCGCCTTTTCATAGCTGTCAATCGCTTCGTCTGTCGAACCACGCTCAACCTGGAGATGCGCGAGTTGGTTCAGAACCGCCAGATCCGTCGGTGCCAGTTCATGCGCGCGCCGAAAGAATTGCTCCGCGACCTCCCACAGCCCCTGCCCTAACCAAATTTGCGCGAGGCTTCGGGTCGCCTCGACATTATTGGCATCAAGCTGCAGAACTTTATTGTACGCGGCGATGGCTTCCTGAATTTTGCCCTGACGAAGCCGCATGTCGGCCATTCCGCGCACCGCCTCAGCACAATTGGGATTGAGCACCAGCGCTCGTTCAAAGCGCGCGGCCGCTTCGGTTGTTTCACCCTGGACAAGTTTCACATGCCCGAGCACGGCGTTCGCTCGCGCACTTCGTTCGTCCAGTTCAAGAGCTCGAGTTAGGGCCTCCGCCGCCTCTTTGTGCTGCCCATCTCGATAGAGTGCATACCCCAAGTTTATCGCTGCCTCAGCGTAGTCTGGGGTGAACTGCAATGCCGACTGAAAATGCTTGATGGCTCGAGACACATTGCCTGTTTGAAGAAACAAGGTGCCGAGCTGGTTGTGAGAGAGTGAAAACTCGGGGCGCATTCTGAGCTCTTCAAAATACGCCGCCTCGGCCTCGCGCAGTCGATGCTGTGCGACGAGCACATCGCCCAAACTATTTTGAAAGCCAACGCCATAGCGGTTGAGGCGAATGGCGTCATGCAGATACTGCTCCGCGCGATCGAAGTGCCCTAAGCGCTTTTCAACAATGGCCAGCGCATGATGTACTTCGGCGTTGTCCGGCTCGAGCTCAAGCCCGGCAAGATAATGTTGCTGCGCGGCGTCGAGATCTCCCTTAAGAAGGGCCTCCCGACCACTCTCCAACGCGCTGTCTGGGCTTTTTGTGTCGGCCACAAATCCTCGCAAACCACTGTTTTAACTCCGGGAGTTTAGCATAGGGCGGTTGCCTAAGGCGCGTCGTTTCCCATAACGCGCACGACGCTACGGCGGTACGCGCATCGTCAGTCTAGGCGGTGTGAGCATCGGATCAGACGAAAGCCAGCCGCGCCGCAATCGCTCGCCCGACTCAATGGTTACCAGGCGATCCTCAAGACCACCCATTGGTGACTCTCCGCTGCGCTGTATCGCCAGTTCGAGAAGACGTTTTGCCCGATCAAAATCGTTGAGCGCCGCAAATACCATCGCCAACGTTTCGGCTGCCGAGGTGTCTGGCCGCGTTTCTTCGAGGCGCTCGCCAATGTCCTGCGCCCGGCTGAGTTCCTCCGCATTCGTTGAGCAAACCGCGAAACTGCGCGCTAACCCTTGCAAAGCGGCCCGACTGTTGGCGTTCACCGCAACCGCCGCTTCAAACCAAGCGGGTGCGCGCTCGCAGTCCCCGAGCATTAACGCCGCCATACCGGCGTACTGTCGCGCCTCAAGATGATTGTCATGGCGATCGGCAACGAACTGATACTGAGTGAGCGCGTCCGCATAATCGCGCGAGCGAAACAGCGCATGCGCCAGTTGAACACGAGCCGGCAAATAGTCACCGTCCAGCGCGACAGCACGCTCATAGTGGACCACGCTCTTCTCATCCATACCCTGACGCTCATACAAGGCGCCAAGAAAATACCAAGACACTGCCGTCTCGGCGTTGACGGCTAACCGGTATTGCGCTTCGGCGCCCTGAATATCCCCGACCACTTCCAGCGCACGGGCGTAGGCCAAGCGAGCCTGACCGTCGCTGGGTGCAATATCGACGGTGGCTGCAAAATCCTGGAGCGCGAGCGCAAATTGACGTTGGCGCATGCGCTCGACTGCTCGATCATAAAAAAACGCCGGTCCACGCGAATACTCGGCCAGAGCCGCGCGTAAGGGCGTATCCGCCCCCAGCAACTGTGCGCTTCCGCTCTGTAACAGACGACGCGCTGCCCGCTCATTTCCTTGGAGTCGACTCAACGTTGCCGCGGCGGCATTGAGCGAGGACACGTCGGGCATCAGTTCTCGCGCCCGCGCCACGCGAGCCGTCGCTTCATCAAATCGACGTTCCAATAGCAACGCACGCGCGGCCACCATCTGCCAAGCGGCTTGGGTACGCGGCGTGGTTGTTTCAGTTTCGTCCGCTGCCGCACTCTCAAGGTTGCTCGCCAACGCATCAATGTCACTCAATGCGCCCACTCGATCGTCGCTGCGCAACCGCAATTCAGCGCGCGCAAACCGAACTTCGGCGTTTTCGCTTAGGGCCAGCGAGCGCTCGAAAGCGGCCAGCGCTTCATCATCTCGATGGATCGCGGCCAAGGCCAATCCAAAGTAATACTCATTGGGGGCAGTCGAGTGATCGGACACGGCCACACGCAGCGCATCGGCTGCGGCGTGGTCGAAATGATGGGCAAGATAAATTCGACCCAACTCGGCGTACGCCTGAGCGCGATCGGCGGCCGTCGGCGACTGGCGCACACGAAGTCGCCACTGTGCAACTGCGTTTTCCAGCGTGCGACGCACCTGCTCAGAGAGGAGCACAACGTCTGGGTGACGAATGCGAGTTTCGGGCGCGGGCTCGCTCTCGCAACTCATTAACCCCAGAGCCATTACGACCGCCATCACAACCGCTCGCCGCTGCCAACTCGCTCGCTTCATGGGCTGCCCTCACCGCGGATGAGCGTGTGATACCGCGGCTGAGAGACCAAACGAAACTCTTCGCGATCACCCTCTGGCCACACGACCTCCACGACGAGCGCTACAGGGTCGGCAGGTGCGGGGGCAGACTCACGATAAAACACCAAGCGTGAATCGCCAGACGACAAATAACTATGGCCGGGTCGGTATTCGCGTGCCAACGATGCGCTGGGTTCCAGTAAGCGCACCCGCGCCCCGGATATCACGCTCGACGAGTTTGACACTAGGCGCACCCCCACCCATTGACCCGGATTCGTCCGGTTGCGTAGCACTTGCACGCCGCTGTCGCTAGTGATCACAAGATCAAGATCACCGTCGTTATCCAAATCACCAGCCGCCACTCCGCGCGACACATCGCTTCGTGGGGTTAGCGGTTCGATCTGTTCAGGTGCCTTGCGAAAACCCTGGGCCTCACCGCGCCCCATAAACAGGCCATTGCTTTGTCGAAGCGGAAGCGTGTCGCTCGCGTCGAGCTGACGCTGCTGCTGTCGCCACGCACCGTTTGCTACGTATACATCAAGCCAACCATCCGCATCGGCGTCTAACAACGCTAAACCGCCGCCGCTTTGCGCGACGCTCACCCCACCGGCGCCAAACGCCATCGGCAAAAAGACATTGCCTTCGTTGATGAGTAATTGGTGCGATTGACCTTGATCCAGCGCCACCACCAAATCCATGTCACCATCACGGTCTAGATCAGCGGCGTCGACGCCGACGCTGCGCGTTTGATCCGCTACGAAACCGCTGGCCAGGCCGTATTCGCGCGCGCGATTTTCAAAGCCTCGACCGGCACGATTTACCCAAAGGGCGTTGTCAACACCGTAATGACTGACGTAGACATCTGGCCAATCGTCGCCGTTCACATCCAGGATGCGCATACTGACACTCGGCGCCTGCACGCGCGTCAGACCCCATTGTCTCGAGACATCTTCGAATCGCGGCGTCAGGCCATCCCCGTTCTCGTCAACGCCACGATTGAGAAACAGTCGATCAGACAGCGGCGCGTAATCGGTGAGCGCACAATAATCCGGCAGGCTGGTATTGGACCGACACACCACATCGGCGTCAAACGCCGCCACGCCCGTCACGTAGAGATCCGGCCATCCATCACGATTGGCATCAAACCACACCGCAGACGCGCTCCACTGTGCGAGCGACGACACCGCGGTATCGGCCGAGCGCCAACCCTCGTTCGTATTCAGCAACAGTTGGTCGGTCTCGGTCGTTGTGATCAGAACATCGAGACGGCCATCGCGGTTTGCGTCCGCCACCGCGATACCCGCCAGCCTCCCCGCTTGCGAGCTACGCGGTAAACGCGGCCCCGGAGTAAACCGTAAGTCACCGTCGGATTCATTCAGCCACAGCTGACTAAATGCCGTTGAAGTGCCGGCGTCTTGTCCTCCTTTGACAAGAACAACATCCAGATCGCCGTCGTTATCGGCATCCAATAAGGCAACGCCGGTGCCCATTATCGCCGGTAGTGACAATGTCGGGGCCACCATGCTCTGACGCTCTACCACCATGCCACTGAGCTCGGTCACATCCTCAAATAACGCATCCGACCGTGGTTCGCTGCAGCCCGCCAGCAGCACCAGAAGCGTCCCTAACCATACTGTTGATATCGCTTGCACGCTCTCATTCTACCTTTCACCCAATTCGGCGCCACATTCAGGGCTCGGCTTTCAAATTTCTCGGTTTTTAGCCACACTGTGCCGTATGCGAGCACTGATCCTGTTGATTGTCGTCGGCCTTGCCGGCTGCCAACCCGCGCCCAGTCAATCGAACGCGCCGTTCACGAACTATGTGGGCGACTGGTATAGCATTCGGCCCAACGGCGTCACAACACTGCATTCAAACACCACGTTTTTTGCCGATGGCACGATGACAATTGATTTGTTTACCTGCCTGTCTTCCGAGCTCGAATCTGCCTGGACAGACCGCGGCGAGTGGTATGTCGATGACAACGGCCTGCATATCTCGGTAATATCCGATGAGAACAATGCCGAGACGTACCATTACTCGTATGTCGAACTCAGCGCCGAATTCGATCAACGCTGGTTGCGTGATACGACCTACGACACTCGATTTAAAATCTGGCGCCGTTGGCATGAAACGCCGTATACCTGCGCTACCTCTCTTGAGGATATCGCCGCCGATCGCGATCGCGCCATAGCGGACGGTCGCTTTCAACAGGTGTATCCCGATTACAACGACGCCGATCGCGATGGTGACACATCATGACTAACGACCTCATTCTCTCTATTGACCAAGGCACAACTAGCTCCCGAGCGGTCGTCTTTGATTCGCAAGGCACGGTGCTCTCCAGTGCGCAACAAGAATTTACGCAGCACTTTCCTCAGGACGGTTGGGTGGAACATGACGCACAGGAGATTTGGCAATCGGTGCTCGACACCTGCGAACGCGCCCTGTCCGAGGTCAATGCCTCAAAGGTGGTAACGGTTGGTATCACCAATCAACGCGAGACCACCATCGCCTGGGATACACGCACGGGACAACCCATCGCGCCCGCGATAGTTTGGCAGGATCGTCGAACCGCCGAATTCTGCCAGGCGCTGGCGCGTGCCGGCCACCGCGATACGATCGCACGAAAAACCGGTCTACTACTCGACGCGTATTTTTCGGCCACCAAGATGCGCTGGATACTCGACAACGTAGAGGGAGCACGCAAACTCGCTGATACGGGACACCTTGCCATGGGCACGGTCGACAGCTATCTCATATTCATGCTCACAAAACGCGAGCGTTTTGTGACCGACGTGACCAACGCGTGTCGCACTATGTTGTTTGATATCCACACGCTCGACTGGGATGACGAACTACTCGATATTTTCGGCATTCCGCGCAGTGTTTTGCCACATGTTCAAGATTGCGACGCCCACTTTGGGAATGCGCACGCATTGTTCGAACGGCCAGTCGCGATTCATGGCGTGTTAGGCGATCAACATGCCGCAACCGTCGGTCAAGCGTGCTTTGAACCTGGCATGATCAAAAGCACCTATGGCACTGGCAACTTTGTCATGCTCAATACTGGATCGGAAGCACTAACATCCAACCACCAGCTGTTAACCACCATCGGCTATCGACTCAACAACACGACATCCTATGCGCTGGAAGGGTCGGTTTTTATCGCTGGTGCAGTCGTTCAATGGCTACGTGACAAACTGCAGGTTCTTGAGCATGCCGCTGACAGTGAAGGCATTGCACGCGCACTGGACGACGACAACAACGTGGTGATGGTACCGGCATTCACCGGGCTCGGCGCACCCCACTGGGACGCGAATGCACGAGGCGCCATTCTCGGCCTCACGCGCAATACAGGCTACGAGCACATTGTTGCCGCAGCGCTGGAGTCGGTGTGTTTGCAGTCCTTCGATCTGCTCAACGCAATGCGGGCCGACGGCGCGTCCATCAGCAGTCTACGCGTCGACGGCGGCATGTGCGCCAATGACTGGGTCATGCAATTACTCGCGGACATACTCGAACTGCCCGTTCAACGACCCCGAAACATCGAAACCACGGTACTGGGTGCGGCCGCCGTTGCAGGACTGGGCGCGGGGGTTATCGGCTCGCAGGATCAGCTCACGGAAATATGGGCACTCGATCGAGCGTTCACGCCGGCCATGGACAGCGCGCGTCGACAAGCCAAGATCGACCGATGGAATCACGCCATCGCGCAGGTGCGGCTCACGCCATAGCGCTGACAACGAGCCGTCCGCCGCGGTCACCCGTCTCAGCGTTGATCGATGCGCGCTTGGCTGGGTGCCACTTGCTCACCACCTGGCGTTTCGACTTCGTGTGATGGCGGTTCGCGACAACGCGTCGAGGCAGGACAATGGTTTGACATCGCGAATCTCATGGCGCGACGCACTCACCGTACCGCCCAGTCGCCCAGGATCAGAGCAACGAAAGCTGCGCCTGAGCCGGGTGATGTCGCACAAATAAGTCAGTATTGAGCTGAAGCCGGCTGTCAACGTCCAGTCCGGCCGCTTTGACCGCCTTATCAAACCGCGACTGAATCATCTTTGCGTAGGGTCCACTGCCGATCATGCGCTCACCGAACGTTGTGCTATTGGCGGTGCCATCTCGTGCTTCGCCAATGAGGTTGAGCACATGGCGGGCGCGCAACGGATAGTGGTCAATGAGCCATTCGGCGAACAGCTCCTTCACCTCTAAGGGCAAGCGTAAAAAAATATAGCGCGCACTGCTCACACCCGCCTCAGCGGCGGCGTGCACGATGCGCTCGATTTCGTGATCATTGAGTGCCGGGATGACAGGTGCGAGAAGCAAGGTAACGGGAATGCCGCGGTCGCGGAGTGCGCGGATCGTATTAAGACGCGATGCGGGCGACGCGGTGCGCGGCTCAAGCGTGCGCTTCAGGCCATTGTCGAGTGTCGTCACACTGATTGCCACCGACACCAGCCGCCTTGCGGCGAGGCGTTCGAGAATATCCAGATCGCGTTGGATCAAAGCACCTTTGGTGATGAGGGTAAGTGGGTGATCCAATCGATCAAACACCTCGAGCAACTGCCGGGTAATGCTATGCGTGCGTTCGACCGGCTGATAGGGATCGGTATTGGCACCGAGATTGATCGGTGAACACACGTAATTTGGTGCCATCAGTTCTTTTTCTAACAACGCAGCCGCATTCGTTTTCGCATACAAGCGGGTTTCGAAATCAAGCCCCGGCGATAGATCCAAATAGCTGTGGCTCGGTCGAGCGTAGCAATAGACGCACCCATGCTCGCAGCCACGATACGGATTAACCGACTGATCGAACGGCACATCTGGCGATTGATTGCGGCTGATGATCGAGCGCGATTGTTCGCGTGTCACGTGAGTCGGTACGCGACTCGGTGGCAGGTCCTCGTCGCACAACCCATCGTCCACCACCGCCTCGCGGATACACTCGGCAAACCGTGGCGTAGGTTGCGACGCGACCCCGCGCCCTGGGCGGACCGTTCGATGAAGCGGTGCATTGAGGTTGGCCACCCGGGATGTGGCGCCTTCGAATAGATCTTGGATGGCGTCGTGTTTCATACTGTATATTTATACAGTATCTATCGATGCGCATCAACGCCGCAAAGTATGCGCCCGATTTATTTCTAAATTATTGTAATTCATGATTTTTCCATCAGGCCAGGTCACACTCACCCGCGCTTCGCGGGCGGTACCAAGGCCAAACGTCACATCGGCCGGCACCTGGGATAAATAGCTTCGAGCCGGCATGATGGTCTGTCGCTGCACGCTGTCGCCCGCCGTGAGGGTGACACTGGCGCCGATGGCGCGCGGGTTATCGCCGGGTTGCTGAAGCGCGATACGAATCCAAAAATCGCCGGTGCTCTGGTCGTTTCGCAGCACCAAGGGCGGAGCCCCTGTCTGAGTGAGCACGACGTCCTGATCGCCGTCATTATCGAGGTCAGCGGCCGCCGCGCCGCGCCCCACGATCGGCGTTGAAAACGCACCGAGCTGATCGTCCGCGATACGCGTATAGGTTCGTCGACAGGTTGGACCACAGTTCCAAAAAAGCTGTGCGGGCTGTGCGTGGCGCTGACTTGGCTGCACCGTATTAATGTCATCCTCCACATGCCCATTCGCTGTGAGTAAATCCGTGCGTCCGTCGAGGTCGGCATCGAAAAACTGCAAACCAAAACTCAGCGCACGACGGCTGTCAGGACCAATGCCCGAAACGATGCTCTCGTCAGTGAATACGTCACTGCCTCGCGACACGTAAAACGAACTCATCTCATTGGCAAAGTTACCAATCACAATCGCTACATCGTCGGAGTTTTGATAATAGGCCGCATCCACGCCCATGGCGCCCGTGGCGTTACCACTGTTATCAAACGCCATGCCCATCACCGCACCCTGCTCATCGAACCGACCCTCGCCTTGATTGACGAAGACGAAATTCTGCACCGTGTCGTTGGCCACCACAAGGTCAAGGCGTCCGTCGCGATTAATATCCATGGGCCGCACGGCCAGCCCCTTACCCACCGGGTTGTCAGTGGCCGGATTCGTCACGTGAATTCGCTCGCTCACGTCCACAAAGGTATCGCCGTCATTCCGCCACAATCGAGATTGCGTGCCCCGATAATTGGTAGGCGGGCCATAGGCTCGGCCGATACCGGTGAGTTGATAATCAACTTCAAAATCAATGTCGCGAGACCACACCACATAGTTGGTGCTGAATAGATCTAGGTCGCCGTCATTGTCCATGTCAAAAAACGCGGCGCTCGTGCTCCACTCATCGAGACCACCTTCAACCCCGAGAGACTCTTCGGTGAAGCGTTTGCCGCCTCGGTTACGCAGCAATCGATTCGAGCCCACCGCGGTCACATACAAATCCTCGTATCCATCGCCATTGTAATCACCGACTGCGACGCCCATGCCGTAATCAGACAGCGCCAGCCCCACCTCTGCAGTGACGTTCTCGAACCGCCAGTTTCCGCGATTGCGGTACAGCGCGTGAGTGGTAGCCGGCGCATCGATCTGCGTGGGCCATGCGGTGGAATTGACGAAGAAGATATCAACCAGTCCATCGTTGTTGTAATCGAACAAGGCGACCCCACCACCCATCGTTTCAGGCAATAGCTTTTCGCCATACGCGCCGTTGTTATGCACAAACTGTATTCCGGCGTCCGCCGTCATGTCCGTGAATGGGATGCTCGGCGCATCGATTGTCACCGCGGCGACAGCAGCCGCTGCCGGTGCATTCGTTTCGATGACCTCAACCTCACCTCGATCACGCTGTTGCCAGGCATAGATAGCGGCCCCGATAAAGGCAAGCCCTGCAAATACCCACAGCGAGCGGCGCAGATAAACACCAATAATGGCGTCATCCTGCTCTTCGCTCTCCTCATTGAGTGAGTCCCAAATAGGCGCTTTGGAGGGACGTTTTCCCGGATCATTCATAGTGTGTTGGCTGGCCTGAAAACCGGCAGTTTAATGCGAATCCCCGAAGCTGTCATGCCGAGGTTGGCGAGTTGAACTTAATGTATCGGAAGGAACCGCCCGCGGCCGCCGCTGCAAATCGTTGATCACGATCGGGTCGGCGGCATGGTTGGCGGCCGCATTGTTGCGGCGCGCGGCGGCGATGGCGGCATCGCGCGCATTATCATCAGGCTTGTATTTGCTGTGCAGGTCACGGTGATACTCGGCATTTTCCAGTTCGTCGAGCAGCGCGTAGACCTGCGACAGTCCGTAGTGAGCCGTGGCGTTCTCAGGATCGATGGCCAGCGCTTGGGCATACGTTGTCTGCGCTTTGCTGAGCACCTGAGTGCGCATCTCACCGCGCTCGAGTTTGGACAACTCAACGTACGTATCCGCCAGCTGGTTGAGCAAACGGTAATCCTTGCTGAAATCAAAACCGCGCTCACGCGCGTTTTGGTAGCGCGTCGCCACTATGTTCTCGAAGTTCGCAACGGCTTGCTCAAGATAGCCGTTTTGCTTATTGACCAGGCCGGTAAAGTAATCCACCGACCAAGGCGGTGAGGGCGAATCGTGCTCGGCCGCTTGCTGCAACATGCGCACCGCGTCATCCAAGCGACCCTCACGAATGTAAACGCGCGCGAGGTTTAAATCGCCATCGGCACGGTCGAGCGCCTGCACGCGCTCGAAGGCATATTCCGCTTGACGCAATTCGCCGGCGCCCTGTTTGCGCAACAAACCGATGCCATAGTCGTTCCACCGCTGCCATAGCGGTACCGGATCACGCCGATCGCGGGCGATCGGCACGTCCGGATTCATCGGCTCGGCCGCGGCTTGGTAGCGCAGCGCGACGACCCGATCGGCATCGTCTTCCGGCGAGGCGATCACCTCGTCAGACGGCGCGACCGGTAAGGTAACCTGGTCGCCAGCAATCGTAATGATCGGCAAATCGTTGTAGGCGTCGGCATCGTCGATAAAGAGTCGGTAATACGCCGTGTCAAACTTGCGGTAATGCAATCGCGCGTCCAACGTGACCGAAGCGACATCGTCCGGCACGGTAAAGCGATAGTGCACCACATCCGCCGCGCCGGGTGGAATCTGATGGTTGTAGAGCGGAGTGAAAATATCTTCGGCATTACGCTGCGCAATGCGATCACCGTTTTTATCCAGCACATAGGCATTGACAAAGTGCGACCACGGATCGACCTCGCCCGTTTTGGGGTCGATTTTGCCGCTCGCTCCAATCATTTGATCGCCGGCGGTCACGGTCACCTCGACCCACACCTGGTTGGAGTCGGCCGTACCTTGAGTAAACGGATGACCTAAGGTCAGCGTACGCAGCACTGTTTCGAGCAGATAGGTTTTGCCGGCTACCAACACCTGGCTGTCGGCCGTTAGCGGTGCATGTAATAACCCATCGATGCGACCTTCTTCTTTGAGGCCAAATAGATCGACGCGCAACGATCCTTCCAGCATCTTACGATGCGCGTCGTTGGCTCGATCGCCAAATCCCAACACATGCGGAATCGCCGTATTGGCGCTTGGGAACTGATGGTTATGCACTTTGAGATCGCCCGAGTCATCCAGCGCCTTGGCGCCGAAATCGTCTGAGATCTCATGTTTCATATGGCAACCGTTACAGTTGGTCTGGGCGTTAGGTGGATAGTAAAAACTGGTGATGCCATGACCGGATACACCACTGAGCAAAAACGTATCGTAGTGATTTTGTCCGCGCAGCCACTTGTAGTCGTTGAGCTCCTCAGGCAAATGCACTTTGTGGCAGGTCCCGCAAAACTCGGTGGTCTTGTGCAACGGCTTTAAGAAGGTCTTTTTGTGGAACTCTGGCTTGGCTTTGACCAACAGACGATTAATCGCCTGCAGCGATGGGTTGTCGCTGTAAGCGAAGGGATAGTGCAGCGGCTCTTCGATCGTGTAGTCAGCGTTTCCACGCACACTGTTGATATGCGTAATCGCATGACAACTCGTGCACGTGATGCCCGCATGGGCGGTCGGATGATTCACATCATCAAAATTTGGGTCGTCAAACGCACC
Source organism: Pseudomonadota bacterium (assembly GCA_039028935.1). Classification (NCBI taxonomy): domain Bacteria; kingdom Pseudomonadati; phylum Pseudomonadota; species Pseudomonadota bacterium. The sequence goes on from JBCCHD010000004.1 coordinate 29,149, forward strand.
ACTGAAAAACGGCACCGGGTCATGGCAACCCGCGCAAAAACGCGCTGCCTGCACCGAGCCATCGCGCTCCATCGACATCGCCCGCGTGCCGCGCACCGAAAAAAGGTACGCGGGGTTATTGAAGGAACTGATGTGGTGCATGCTGTCTTGCCAGCTCGCGTGGGTATCGGCGTGACATTGCTCACAGTAGCCGTCCATCATCAGTGCTTCTTCTGGAATAAACTGCCCGCTTGCGGTACGCGCAAGCGACGGGAAAAAGTACTGCTCGCCACTTTCTGGGCCCTCGACATTCCATTGGCGTGGGTCGCGCATTTGCCAAACAAGCGCGACGGCCGTCAATGTGGCGGCAACGCCGCCTACCCACAGGCCCGCTCGCCAATTGATACGCCGCCCGGCGAGTCGATGAAGCACAAACAACCAGACTATGAGTAGCGGCGACAACGCGTGCAGCCAATAAGCCGTGCTACGAGCACCCTCGTGCCGAATCTCCACAAGGGGCACACCGCGCGTTAGCGTGAGTCCGGTAATCAGTAGCACGATTGCGACGAAAAACAGCGCGTACCCTACCTTCACGGCACGACGATTAGGACGATTGTGCGCGTTCTTAATATGAATCGCGCCGTACACGATGACCGGCAGAATCACAATCAAGCCCAGCGCCAAATGCGCTAAGAACATGTACTGATAGAAAAAGTTCTGGTACGTATTGCCGGTGCTCCACTCGAGCAGCGACGTCGCGACCAAGTAAATAGCATTCGCCGACAATAGTGCGAACAGCACGAACACTGCGATTAGCAGCTTCTTGAGTTTCGGCCCTACGGCCGGCACATATTTTCTTCTCTTGCGCGTCATCAGTTGTTCTTGGCCTTGTTATTCCCTTTGACCGCTGCGGCGCCCAACCGCCTCTGTCCTGGCTGCCCGTCGGAAGATCTTCAATGATAAGGCGCACTTCCCACTACACCTGCCCTGCGACTCGGTACCCTCCGCTTTACGAGCGGCTCTGTATTGGCCCGGGCCCTCTTCGACAAACTGCCTCTATTATTATAAATGCCACCGCCGCCGTCGCCACTCTTGGCACGTCATCCGAAGCGGTTGAACCGTCCGGCGATGGCCACACACCACGTTATGTCAACGTCGAGAGCGCACATTGCAGGCTATCGCCTCCGCGACAACGAAGTCCCTATCGATCACCGGCCGCTTCCCCGTCGGCGGCTAGTAACTGTCACGATATCGGGTGTTAAATTGCTCGTGCAGTCGTTCATTGGCCGACGGTAAGACAGGCAGTGGCCCCACTGTGCCCGAATTTTGCGTGTACATATCCATATCTTTGGCGTAGCCCGACACAAACAATACGTATCGACGCGTCCAGCCATCGTGAAGCCGGGCTGGCTGTTCAAAGCTCAGCTCAACATCCTCACCCGGACCAATCACGACAAATGCGCCGTCGGTCTGTTCCAAAAGAGGGCGCACATCGCCCAATTTTGAGTAGTAACCTTTGGGATAACGCGTGTCCCAAAACGGTACGCGTCGATCGAAGTCATAGTCTGGGCGTTTCTGTGGCTGAGCGATACGCAGTGGAAAGCCGCTCTGCATTAGCTCTGCCCCGCGCAGCGCCAGGAACTGCCGCTTGATGTCAGACTCGCGCACGTCAACCTCTTCGACAACGCTCAACGCATCCCAATAAATCTCTAAATTGCTGCTGAGTCGTAATTGTGTCGTCCCTGCAGGGAGCGCACCCAGCGGCACGGACATCTCTCGAGGCATACCGGCCGGATAGCCAAAGGCATTTAGCAGCATCACCCAATTGCCCCGCCCGTCGCCCGCTTCCAGTGACGGAGGTGTGTAGAGCGCATTACTTTGCCACGCCGCGAACACCGTTTGTGAGTACGGGTATTCCACCCAACCACTGGCTTTGAGCAGAAGTGGGTTGTCCAACGTATCGAGAGGTTGATCAAACTCGAGGGTGAGCGTACGGGTTGAATCGAGCATACCCAAAAAGCGAGGATGGGCATCGCCCAAGTCTGCCGCCATAAAATCCGTTGACCGCACGCTCGCCGTTACATCAAGACCGTCGTCGCGTGTTACGCGAACAGGCCGATGTTCACGCCGAAAATATTGAGCCTGCCCGGTGACCGTTGGCGCGCCGGTACCCATGCGCTCATCCAGTACCATGTCAAGCCCAGGCGGCAGATCGTACGCGACAAGTTGCACCGTATCGAGCAACGCCAATTCCTCCATCGGCTCAGTAATTTTGAGCCCTAACACACCGTCTTTGGGCTGCATGGCGGATTCGGCGATGGCGAAGTACTCCCACGGTCGCGGCGCCCCATATCGCGCGTCCCCCTGTGCCGCAGGATCGTGCAAGAATCCGATACCGCCGACCCCCAGCACATCACTGACGAAGGCCCATTCATCGCCGTTCCAAGCAAACAGCACGGGACAACTCGACAGTTGTCGCTGGGTTTCAGTGATGCGATGAGTTTGGCCGGCGCGCAAATCCAGCTCGGTCTGAAAAACACCGTCTGACCAGTCAATGGCGATGTAATCGATGTGATCGTAAGTCCCCATACCCACCGACAAAGGCTGCGCGCTCTGTCCACGTCCGCTGTGCCGGTCGAAGGTGTCCTTGACTGTCCACGATGATCCACGCCGCACGGCGACACGCGTGCCCACGCCAGAACGATTGGAGCGCATCGAGTCGGCTTTTTCTTCCTGCCCCTCAAACGTCAGCGCTGTAAACAAGCCCCGGCCCGGCCCGGGCGGCAGGTGCACAAGCTGTTGTCCGCTCTCAGTGTTGATCACCGTGATGAGCGATGGGCCACGATCCGCATCCGCGACCAAAGGCAATGCCGAAACGACGGACGCGCGATAGCGAAACAGCTCGGATACCCCTGTGTCCCCAACGTCCAACACCGCGACGCCCTCGCCATCAACGAGCAGCAAATCCGGCATTCCATCGCCGTTGAAATCGCTCACGGCCAGTTCCGCACTACGCGGCGACGAGGTCAAATTGACAGTGGCCAAAACCCGCTCTGTCCAACGGGGGGCATTGTCGCGTGACCAACGCACCAGCTCACCGGCCGTGGTGACGCCGTACAGCTCAACCCGGCCATCTGCATTGCGATCCATGGCGCTGAGCGCGAGGACGTCGGCATTGAGCAGGCTCTCAGGTACATTGGCCGCCGGCACATCGGCGGCGACTGAGTAATCCCATAAGCGATCGTTGAAGAGCACGGCCACGCCGCCCTCTTGCACGGCCAATAAATCAGTATCCCGATCCCCATCCAAATCGGTCGCCAACAACTGCCGTCCAGGTGCGTCACCAAAGAACAGATCGCGCTCGGCGCGAAGACTTCGAAACGATCCGTCGCCGTTGTTATTAATCACATCATGAGCCCCGGCCTGATAGGCAATGAGCACATCCAGATCACCATCGTGATCCGCATCAACCAGCTGTAAGTCAGCGCAGGGGCGACCGGTGTTGGGCAACGCACGTGGTGCGTCCCACGCACCGGACGCGGCGGCCAACCGCACGTTGGCACCGCGCGCACCACACGTGGCGAGGTCAACGCCTCCATCGTTGTCGATGTCGGCCCACGCGACCGCTGTTACCGCACCCACCTCGTCGAGCGTTTGAGTCTCTTTTTGATACTCATCTTCTCCGGCACTCACTACCAGTGTCTGACCGTCTGGATTGTTGATAATAATATCCTGAAGGCCATTGCCCGCCAGATCACTGGTCGTTAGCGACCGAGACTGCGGCACATCGAACGTCGCAATAGTCTGCGGTGCGCCAAAAAGGGCCCCTTCTGGCATGTCCGCATCCACCGGCTCCCTCAAACCAATGGCGAGCGCGTTGGCCTTTGGGCCCATGCGGGTGTATTTGGTTTCGGCAAGACGCGCTCGAGGGTTGTCGGCCAGTCGCTCATAGACCGCCTGCATCTTGAGCCCGGCTTCCCGATTGCCTGACCGCACGTTGAGCAAAAATGCGCCGTAGTACGCGCTGCGCAAATACGGATCAAGTTCGATCGCGCGCTCAAACAGTGCGAGCGCTTTTTGGGGCGCCTCGGTTTGCGTGAGCACCGCTAAGTAATACGCGGCGTAGGCATCACCCGGATCGCCGTCGAGCACGGTCTGGTAGTGCTGCTTGGCGCGATCCGCGTCGCCGGCACGTTCTGACAACAAACCCGAGACAAAATGCGCGCGCAAATTATCCGGCGACTGCGCCAACACCTCATCTAAGTAGCCGCGTGCCAACACTTCATCGCCGTCCATCTGTCGGTTGAGCGTGGCAATGGCCAGGTTAATTTTCACATCCGCCCAATCGGGCTGTCGGTCCACGGCCTCGCGAAAGGCCTCACGCGCGCCGGCGTAGTCAAAGTAGCCCATGAGCGCGACACCGCGATTATTAATGTCGATATCTTTGGCGCCGAGTGGGCGTTGATCGACGGATGATTCACCCGTGTCGCCGCATGCCGCGAGCGCGAGGACCATCAACCAAAGACAGGGCCGCCAGTGCGTAAGCCGATTCAAACCTATGTGAGCGAACATGCGTTAGCGATCCTTCTTGGTTGGCGTGAGGGACGATTTGGCGGTATTGATGCGGGCCTTGAGCGACTCAATCGAAATCGGTTCATCGCCAGCGGGTGCCAAATAGTCGCGCTGATAGTAACTGTGGGCACCCGTGCGAAGGTGCGCACGCATGTCATGCCCTTCGCGACGTGCGCGCTCATGTCGCAAGGCGGGTAGATTAATCGGTGCCACTACGACTCGCTCGCCCGGCCCCGGATCGGCTTGCGCCAATACGCGGCCATCGTAATCTACCGCCATACTGCCGCCCGGCCAACAAAATGGCGGATAGTGGGCAAATTCCGCGCCTTGATTAGACGCCACTACGTAGGCCGTGTTCTCGATTGCGCGCGTCTGATTGATCAATCCCCACCAGTTCATGGGTTCCGCCGTGCCCCATGGATTCATATACGCCGAGACCCGAATGATCACTTCGGCACCATTGAACCCGAGTTGCCGAATGGTCTCCGGAAACAGCCAGTCGTAACATATGGCGACACCGAGCCTACCGATGTCGGTCTCGACGACCGGAAACAAGTCGTCTTGATAATTCGCTAAGTCAGCCGGAGACGTATGCACCTCCCACGGTATCCACGTGTTGACCTTTCGGTAGCGACTCAAGATACCGGTTGGGCCGATTAGCACTGTTGTGTTGAACAGCGCACCGGGATAGCGTTCATCCACTTCCAAGAAGGTGCCAGTTTGAATGTATACCCCGAGTTTCTTGGCTACCCGTTCGTATTGTTCGGTATGCTCGTTGGGAATCGGTAACGCCAGTTTCTCTTTGAGCGCCGACACCGTGGGATACGCCGGCACCGCATGGGCAAATTCGGGAAACACAAACAATCGCACGTCGTAGAACGGCTCGTAGCCGGCTACCGTTTGCTCCAGCATCTGGCACATGCGCCGAGTATTGGCGGCAATACCGCTGCGGTCTGCCGGCGCCTCGAAGTCGGTTTGACACGCTGCCGCGTAGTAGAGGTCTGTCATCTGGTGTTCCATCTGACGGCGCATGATCCTCTGCCCAGGCGACTGCCCAGCATCGATCGCTGCCCGATAATCAATCTAAAGAACCCATGATAACGCCCCGCGCACGGCTTGTGTCCGACCTTCACACGACCATCACGAAAAACGGACAAAAAAAAGCCCCGCGACGCGGGGCTCATGGATCAAAGGTTAGACGCTTACGCTGAACGGCGACCCCGCACGGCGCGCAGGCCGATCAGGCCACTCAACATAAGCCATACGGCGCCCGGCAGCGGGACCTGCTGGAGGTCGATCGTGCCGTTGCCCGAAATCGTGTTGGTAAACGGGCCAGCCGGTCCGCCAAATGACGTGTCTTCTGATGTAAACCCGGTCGTCACAAGGTAATACGTTGTGCCGGCCGTAAGGCTAACGCCCGCGATTTCAGATGTGCCAGGGCCACCCGGGCCGTCGTCATCGGCCGCAATACCGTTCAGCAAGCCGTTGGTCGGATCAAACACATCCGCGTACAAAAAGATCATGCCGTCGAACTGCGTGCCCGCCGAGTTCATACCCTGTGCAGACGTAATGTCATACAGACCGTCTTCGGACACAGTAAACGTCTGTACAGAGTACAGCGTGGTGTCGAGATCAAGCATCGTAAACGTTGCGTTGGGGTGCATCCAGCTGCCGTCTGCGCTGGTTTCAGTATCACCCGAATAACTGACTGTGTCCGCCGCAACGGTCGAGGCAAAACCAAACAAAGATGCGAGTGCAATCGCCTTGATAAATCGTGTCATTACTTATCCCCCATTGTGGGCGTTATATCGTTATATAGTCTTCGGCGGAGGCATGTTGTTGTCAGTGTCGACAGCTGTACCCGGACTGCCCCACTTCTTTTAACGCCGGCCGCACGAATCGGCCTGTATGAGCCATTGTTCTCTTTTTGCTGGCTCGTTTTATGCTTGACAGTCTAGCACCGCCACGGCGAGATGCGACAATGTTTTGACATATTCCTCGCGATACGCCTAAGTCCTTGTGTGGCCGTTGTTGTCAGCGCCGTCGTCACACGGCCCAAAGTCCGACTTGCGCACCCGGTCGGCGCGAACACTCAGCCCGTGCCGGTGAATGTGGGGCTTGGCTCAGGTCGCCGACTCGGCATAATGGTCCGCAAATTGTTCGCGAATCTTGAGCTTATTGAGCTTACCGGTTGCGGTGTGTGGCAACTCATCCACAAACACCACATCGTCCGGCATCCACCAGCTCGCCATTTTGCCGTCAAACCAGCCTTTGAGTTTCGCCGCGTCAAGATCGGACCCGGCTTTTTTCACCACGACCAGCAGGGGTCGCTCGGTCCACTTCGGGTGATTGATACCGACGGCCGCCGCTTCGGCGACACCGTCACAGCGCATGGCGATCTCCTCCAGCTCCAGTGAACTGATCCACTCACCGCCCGACTTGATCACGTCTTTTACGCGGTCGGTAATCTCCATGAAACCACGCGGGTCGATGGTGGCCACATCGCCGGTATCAAACCAACCGTCCTCACCATGCGCGTCACTCTCGTCGAGCTTAAAGTAGCCGCTGCAGACAAACGGACCACGCACTTTGAGCGTACCGAAATCGCTGCCGTTCCAGGGCAAGTCATTGCCTTGCGGATCGACGATCTTAATGTCGATGCCAAAGGGCGGACGCCCTTGCTTTGCACGCAGCGTGTCAATTTCATCCGCTGCGACGTCCGGACACTCATGCAAATTAGGAGTAAACGTACCCAGCGGGCTCGTTTCGGTCATGCCCCAGGCATGGTGGACAAACACATCGTGTTTGTCGCGGAACGCATCCATGATTGACGTTGGACACGCTGCCCCACCCACAATTGTGCGTTTGAGTTTATCCAGCGTCAGGTTGTTTTGATCAAGGTACTCCAGGAGCGCCAGCCACACCGTGGGCACGCCCAGCGCCAGCGTCACGTCCTCGGTGTCCATCAGTTCATAAAGTGTGGCGCCATCCGCGAGTTTCGGCCCCGGAAGTATCAATTTGGCGCCAACAATTGGGGCCGCATACGGCACACCCCAGGCGTTGGCGTGAAACATCGGCACGACCGGTAACACGCAATCCTTGACGCTCAAATCGAAGATATTGGGCTGCAGGGAGGTCATGGTGTGCAGAAAATTGGAGCGATGGCTGTACAGCACACCTTTGGGATTCCCGGTGGTACCTGAGGTGTAGCACAACGAACTGGCTGACCGCTCGTCCACATCCGGCCAACGAAAATCATCCGCTTCGCCGCGAATCAACGACTCGTAGCAATACACGTTATCCAGCCCGGTTTCGGGCATATGGGCTTCGTCGGTCAACACTATATAGCCCTTAACACCACCAAAATGGGCGTGCATTTTCTCAAACAGCGGAACAAACAGTGGATCGGTCAAAATCCACTCGTCCTCCGCGTGATTCACAATATGCAAGAGCTGCTCGGCAAACAGGCGCGGATTGATCGTGTGACACACGGCCCCCATGCATGGAATGGCGTAGTAGGCTTCAAAATGACGGTGGTCATTCCACGCCATCGTGGCCACGCGATCACCCTGCTTCACTCCGAGCCGCGTGAGGGCATTGGCCAATTTTCGCGCGCGACGGAAACACTCACCGTACGTGGTGCGGTGTCGAGGCGCGTCCTGCGTCACCGAAATAACCTCTACATTCGGGAATATCTTTTCCGTGTAGCGCAGAAACGACGTGATTACCAGCGGTTCATCCATCATCAGACCAGGCAGCATCAAACACCTCCTATCAATATGTTCTGCACGCGAGACATCTTTTTAACACATTCGCCTTAACCCACAAAAAAGGGCCTGCATTGCAGGCCCTCTCTTGCAGCAGTGTGATGACGTCGAATTAGAATTCGTACGTTGCTGACAAGGTGAAAGTACGCGGTGGCGCCACAAACCCATAGAACGTGTTGGTGCTGAATGTGCTGCCCGACAATGGGTTATTACCCACATAGGTTAACACGCGCTCGTCGGTCAGATTGAGCCCCGACAACGCGAAAGTCCAGTTGTCGCTTTCCAGTGCGACACGGAAATTCCATTTTGCATAGGCGTCGATGTCATACAGCGGGTCCAGGTTAACATGAACATTTTGCTCCGATGAGTACGACATGTCGGCAGTCATGCGTAAATCATAATTACCGGTCAGCGGCCGATAGTAATCCACGGACAGCGAACCGGTCAGCTTCGGCGTATATTGCCCCGACAGACCCGTGTAGTCGCAGAGGCGTTCGCCGTTGACAACCGCACCGTTGGGCACCTGCAGGTTGTAGCAGTTACCGTTCGCAAAATCGGTGAACTCATGATCGAGATACGCCAGTGAGAACGTAGATGACCAGTCATCAGCAATGGCCCAACGACCATCCAGCTCGATGCCTCGTGCACGTACCTCGCCGGCGTTGCCAACATTAAAGCCAATCTGACCGTCAAACTGACTGACCTGTAGATCGCTGTAATACGTGTTGTACGCCGAAATATTGGCTTCGACGCGGCCATCAGCAAACTTACCTTTCGCGCCAATTTCAACCGCGGTGGCGTTTTCCTGATCGAACTCAAACGAATCCGTGTTGTTACCTCGGGCGTCGTAGCCGCCGGCCTTAAACCCAGTGCTCGCGGAAATATAGCCCATCCAGTCATCATTCAAATCAAGCTGCATGTTAATGGACGGCGTAAAGGAGCCCTCGGTGCGCGAGCCGCGGAGATTGTGGCCCTCGAAGTTTTCACTTTGGAACCCGAACACCAAGTCGAACAGCGCCGGCGCCGCCGCGTTGGTGCTTAAGCCGGTAACTTCCAAAGTATTAGGCGCCAGATCAAAGACTTCTGCGATCCGCGACCCTGACTTATTTTCCCGCGTATAACGTCCACCGAGCGTCACGCGAAAGCGGTCTGACAAATTCAGCGTTGCTTCAGCAAACGCGGCGTAGAGCTCGGAATCAGCGACGTATGTGCGGGCAGCCCCTTGGTTAACCAGGTTGGTTAACAACGATGAGACAAGCGGTAGGATGCTGTCGGTGCGAACCCGCAGCATGTCTTGGAAAACCACATCGCTCTTTTGAAAAAACAGACCCGCCTGCCAGTCCACCCGTTCTCCGCCGGGTGAGGCCAATCGCAGTTCTTGACTGATTTGCTCATAGCCTTCGTTCATGGGCAAATCGAAAATCGGGGCACCGACAAAATCACAATCGCAGATTTCGTCAAACGTGTATTCGACATACGCCGTGGTGGACGTCAGTGCGTTGCCGTTTGCGTAGTCAAATGTTCCGATCAGCGTGAAATTCAATAATTCGTTGTCGCTTTTCTCAAACGAATCGGACTGACGCTCGTAGTCGAGCTCGGTCTCGGTAATACCGAGAGGCTGGCCAAACAGACCCAATACCTGTGCGAAGGTGAGGCCGCCGCTTGCCGCGGTCGCATCATCTTGAATGACCTCGATCTGTCGGCCCGTCTGGTTGAATTCGTTCCATTCAACCTTCAGGTTCCACTCTTGTGTATCGGTCGGTGTGAACCGCAGTTGCGCCCGCACCGTGGCTTCGTCACGCGTCACCTCGTCTTCATTGCGCACGGTGTTTCGCACGTAGCCGTCTTCCTCGAAATAGCGCACAGACAGTCGGCCGGCAAGGTTGTCGGTGATGCCTTGGGAGAACACAAACCGTCCCTCGTATCCACCGAAATCGGGATTGACTGTCAACGCCACCTTACCGGTACGCTCGTCGGTCGGCTTCGCGGTTGTCATGTTAAGGGCGCCGGCGATGGAGTTCTTACCGAACAAAATACTCTGAGGCCCACGCAGCACCTCCACGCGAGCCAGATCGAACATCGGCGCCCGAATCAGCTGCTGACGTCCGTAGTACACGCCATCAATGTAGGTACCCACCGACTGCTCGAAGCCCTGGTTGTTGCTGGTGCCGATACCGCGAATGTACATCTGAGTACTGATGCCGGTCTCGGTGAGCTGAAAGTTTGGGACAAAAAGCTGCAGATCCTCGAGCTTGTCGATCCCCGCCTCTTCGAGCTTGGCGCCGCCGAGAGCATTAATCGAAATCGGCACGTCCTGGAGGCTTTCTTCTCGTTTTCGAGCGGTGACCACCACCTCTTCCAAGGCGGCCTGACCAAATGCGGGCAGCGACCAGCCAGCGGTGAGCACAGTGGCCACCGCCACGAAGGCGACGCCGATAATTTGTTTCGGGTTAGACATACACACGGACCTGCAGTTGTGAGGAAGAGACAAAACACCCGCGCGGATCTGCACAAGCCGCCTCAACACCCCTTGACGAAGCCGTTATTGTGCAATTGCCGGCCGGCAAGTGCAACGCTGACTGTTGTTTTTTGGCGAATTTTTGTCCTACTCAAGGCGTGCATTGCCGCACCGCATCACCGCAGACCGGGGTACCGCTGCGCGGATGACCCAAAGCGTGAGTTGGCCGCGCGAAATATTCTGCCCAACCAAGCGGTCGTTAGTGAATAAGAACGGTTTCGTGAACTCTTCGTGAGTTTTACCCGCTAATTTGAACCCCATGGATGTGAGATTTCATATGGCCAAGAACGCCCTCGTTATTGAAGATGAAGCCGATATCGCGGCGCTCATCAAACTGCATCTTCAGGATGTGTGCGACGATGTCACCCTAGCCCACAACGGGCGAGAGGGCATGGATCTGGCGCTATCGCGCGAGTGGGACCTGGTGTTGCTCGACCTGCAGTTGCCGGGCAAAGACGGACTGCAAATCTGCAAAGCACTTCGGGACGCTGGCAGTACCGTGCCGATTGTGATGATCACCGCCAAAACGGCGGAGATCGATCGCGTGCTGGGGCTGGAACTGGGCGCCGACGATTATCTGACCAAACCGTTCAGCGTGCGCGAACTCGTCGCACGGGTCAAAGCGTTGTTTCGACGCAGTGAAATGGCCGAGCAAAAAGGCGCACCGCAGCAGATTTGCACGGGCGACCTGGTTATCGATCTGAATTCACGCGATGTGATGATCGGTGGCGGTTCCGTCACATTGACCGCCAAAGAGTTTGATCTGCTGGCCCATTTTGCGAGCCATCCGGGGGTGGTCTTCACCCGCTCTCAACTACTCGATCAGGTTTGGGGCTACGGACACGACGGGTACGAGCACACGGTCAACACCCATATAAACCGTCTCCGCGGCAAAATTGAATCCGATCCCTCCTCACCCTCGTTACTCACCACTGTGTGGGGAGTGGGTTACCGCTTTGGCCAACAAGCCGCACCGGCATGAACTCGCTGTTTTTACGTTCGGTTGCCGCTCTGCTCGGCATCCTAGTGTGTATCGGCCTTGCCACCGTTGGCATCACATGGTGGACCACAGAGCGTTATCAACAAGAAGTCACACAGCGACTTAATAAGACCATCGCCGATTACGTCGTCGCAACCCAAAACCTCATGGAAGAAGACCGCATCAACGAGAATGCGCTGAAAGACATTGCCCATATGGTGATGATCATCAATCCGTCAATCGAGGTCTATCTACTGGATCCTAAGGGCCAGGTGGTCGGCCACGCGCTTCCCGAGGGTGCCGTCGCCGATCAACCCATTGCGCTGGAGCCGGTGAAGCGCTTTATCGCCAACCCCGATCGCTTGCCCGTGTATGGGGATGATCCACGCAATCCTCAGGCGCAAAAAGTGTTTTCTGCTGCGCCGGTCATGAACGATGCCGGAGACGTGACGGGGTATCTCTATGCGGTACTTGGCGGGGAAGCGCACATGGCGTCGGTGCGCGGACTACGCAACAGCCTCATCATAAAGAACGGCGTGGTGGCCGTAATGGCCATCATGTGCTTTGCGTTGCTTGCGGGGCTGCTTATTTTCTATCTCTTGACCCGCCGGCTGCATCGCCTGGTCGGCAGTTTCAATGCGTTCCGAGATAACGGTTTCTCTGAGGTAGTCAATGCCGATCACCGCGCCGGTTCGCACGATGAAATCGATACGCTCGCCGTCACGTTCAACCGCATGTCGCGAAAAATTGTCGAGCAGATGTATGAGCTGCGGCAGACCGACCGGCGGCGACGTGAATTGATGCAGAACGTCTCACACGACTTGCGCACGCCGCTCGCGTCGATGCAAGGCTACATTGACACCCTGTACTTGAAGTACGACGAACTGAGCGAATCTCAGCGACGCGAGTATCTCGAAACCGCCGGCCGCCATGGCGAACACCTCAGTAAACTTGTCAAAGAACTGTTTGAGCTTTCCAACCTCGACGCGGGCATTTTAAAAATCAAAGAAGAATCGTTTTCGATGGCCGAGCTCGTTCAAGACATTGTGCAAAAATTCAAACTCGATGCGGCACGGCGAGGCGTCACGCTGGAAATCGACATCGAAAAAACAGCGGCACTGGTATCCGCCGACATCGGCATGCTGGAACGCGTGCTCGAGAATCTGATTGATAATGCGCTCAAGCACACCGATTCAAATGGCATGGTGCGCGTGTGCTTGAAGAAACACGAAAACCGAGTGGTCACCACCGTGTTCGATAGCGGCGCGGGCATCAGCTCCGAAGATTTGCCTCGCATATTTGAGCGCACGTTTGTGTCCAGCAATGGCGACCCCAATCGCCAGCGCGGCACGGGATTGGGCTTGGCCATCGTCAAAAAGATTCTCGACCTCCACAACAGCAAAATCGAAGTCGCGAGCAAACTCGGCCAGGGCTCCGCGTTTTCGTTCGCACTGAAGTGCGCCTAGGTCGTTTTCATCCTCGCATCGCCTCGATCCTTACGCGCCAGCCGACATACCCCCGCTCGCATTGCTAGATGACACCACGCCGACGCGCTACCATGGTCGGGCACATGTGATTGCACAGTCGGAGGCCCCAATGCTTTGTATATGCCCGTCCGCGTTCACGCGCCGCATGATTGAATCACCAATCGTCTTCCTTAGCGCCTGCCTCGCTTTCGTGTTTGGCAGCCCAGCAAGCGTTGCACAAACAAACGTCGATGTGACCGAATACGTTGAATCACGCACCGCCCTTACAGCGTCGGTGTCGCAAGAGCTATGGAATCTGGCCGAGCTTGGATACCTCGAAACTCGCAGTAGCGAATTGCTGCAGAACGTACTGAAGGGAGAGGACTTCACGCTGCGGTCGGGCGTGGCGGATATTCCGACCGCCTTTGTGGCGTCGTATGGCCGAGGCGGTCCCGTCATTGCCATCCTCGCCGAATTTGATGCGCTTCCGGGTATCAACCAGGACGCCACTGCCGAACGTTCGCCGGTCGAGGGCAAGAATGCCGGCCACGCATGCGGCCACAATCTGTTCGGCGCGGGCTCGATCACCGCGGCACTCGCAATCAAAGACTGGCTGCAAAAAACCGGCACGCCAGGGACTATTCGTCTCTACGGGACACCGGCGGAAGAGGGTGGCAGCGGCAAAGTTTATATGGTTCGCGCTGGGTTGTTTGATGACGTCGACATCGCAATGCACTGGCACGCATCGGACGAGAATTCCGCTGCGGCCCGCACGACACTGGCCAACCGTTCGGCCAAATTTCGATTCTACGGCACGTCCGCCCATGCCGCAGGCGCACCGGATAAAGCGCGCTCAGCGCTCGACGGTGTGGAGGCATTCAATTATATGGTCAACCTGATGCGCGAACACATTCCTCAGGAATCGCGTATCCACTATGTGATCACAAGCGGTGGTCTAGCGCCCAATGTCGTGCCGGATTTTGCCGAGGTGTTTTATTACGTACGCAATCCCGAAGCGCGCCTGGTAAGTGACATTTGGCGGCGTGTGGAAGACGCCGCGCGCGGCGCCGCGCGCGGAACGGGCACGCGCGTCGAGTGGGAGATCATTCACGGCAATCATCCGCTATTGGTCATCGAAACGCTCGCTGAAATGATGGACGAAAAGCTACGCTTAGTCGGGGGGGTTGAATACAACCAAGCGGAACAACAGTTTGCTGAAACGCTTTACGCCTCGCTGACGGAACCGGATTTGCCATTGGGTTCGGAGCAAGACATCCAACCTTATTCCGTGTCGCTAGGCTATGGCTCTACGGATGTTGGCGATGTCTCAATCGCCGTACCCACTGTCGGCCTGCGCACGGCCACCTGGGTACCCGGCACCTCCGCCCACACCTGGCAGGCGGTGGCTGCAAGTGGCATGAGCATTGGGCACAAGGGGGCGAGTAACGCTGCCAAAGTGCTGTCGTTGGCGGCCGTTGAGCTGTACACCAATCCAGCCTTACGCCAACGCGCCAAAGACGAGCATGCCTTCCGACTTGGGGACAATTTTGAATACGAAGCGCTGCTCGGTGATCGCGATCCACCGCTCGATTTTCGCGTGAGCAAATAAAACGGTCAGCGATTCTCTCATCTTTCCATCGGGACCGCTCTCGGCCTGTTTAATATCCGAGTTGGCTTTTTAGCCGCCCGGCCTGCGCATCGCGCTCACCGGCCTGGTTTACCAAATTGTGATGAGGCTGTGACCCCGGGGTGATGTTCCGCTGTCATCGTACACCCTCAGTTTTTTACTTCAGGGAGTCACGATGAACCGATTCAAACAGTTTTCGCTCGCGGCGTTATTGTCGCTAGCACTTGCACCGATCGCTGCGGCGGATGGCTGGTACAGCAACGACCGGAGTTACGAAGTCACAATCACCAACATCAGCGCGACAACATTTACGCCACTGCTGGTCGTCGCTCATAAAAAATCAGTCAGTTTGTTCGAAACGGGTGGTCAAGCCAGCGATGAATTGGCGGTGCTCGCCGAGGGCGGCGCAACCGCGCCATTCGAAGAATTGCTGGCGACACTGCCGAATGTTATCGGCGATGTCGAAAGCACCGACGGTCTGCTCGCCCCAGGGCAATCGGTAACCGTGCGCTTGGATACGACGCGCCGATTCAATCGGATTAGCGTAGCCGCCATGCTGCTGCCCACCAACGATTCTTTCGTCGGCCTCAACACGGTGCGTGCGCCGCGCTTCGCCTGGCAGACGCTCGACTACACGGCGATTGGCTATGATGCCGGTACCGAACCCAATGACGAACTCTGCGCGAACATTCCGGGCCCGCAATGCGGCGGTGAAGGCGTTTCACCCAACGCCGGTGGCGAGGGCTACATCCGAGTCAGTCCTGGTATACACGGCGAAGGCGACCTGACTGCCTCGGCCTACGACTGGCGCAATCCGGTTGCGCGTGTGTCGATCCAACGCGTGCCGTCAAACGACTAACCCCACTCTCCCCGACCCGTTGGCACCCCCCTGCCAATGGGTCACACTGAGCGTGTTTTGGGCGCACTCGCAAGGGTGCGCTCTTTTTTACTGCGCTCTCACCAAGTGCCTTGGCGCAACGCCACCGAGGTTTGGCGACCCGGCACTCCGTCGTCAGCGGCCTCGATCAGAGGTGCGCCATCACCGCTTCGGCAGACGACACGGTAATGCCACCCTCCGGCTCAACGTGGGTGCTGGACACGACGCCGTTGTCCACGATCATGGCGTATCGCGAAGAGCGCTTGCCCAGACCGAACTCACTGAGGTCGACCGACAACCCCACGGCGTCTGCGAAGGTCGCGTCGGGATCGGCGAGCATTAGAATATCGCCTGCGCCTTGCGCCTGACCCCAAGCGCCCATCACAAAGGCGTCGTTGACGGAAATGCAGGCCACGGTATCGACACCCTTTGCTTTGATATCGGCGGCCGACTCGATAAAGCCCGGCAGGTGGGTCATCGAGCAACCGGGTGTGAACGCCCCGGGCACGGCGAACAGCACAACCTTTTTGCCGTTGAAAATCTCGCTCGTGGCAATATCGGCAGGACCCTCGTCGGTCATGTGTTTGAGTGTTACTGCTGGAATGTTATCGCCTTTGCTGATCGCCATGATGGTCCCCGACAGATGAAATAAAAACCAGAGTTTAGCAAACAAATTCGCGCTCATGATATAACCGAAACGATGAGTAGCCCCTCTCACAGCGCAACGCGCAAGGCGCGGTTTTTCACGCCGCGAGTGGCGACCGCCGTGATCATCGCCAACATGATCGGCACAGGCGTATTCACGTCGCTCGGTTTTCAACTTGCCGACATCTCATCCGGCTTTGCGTTAGTGATGCTCTGGGCGCTCGGTGGTCTCACGGCGTTTTGCGGCGCGATGTGCTACGCCGAGCTTGGCGCCCGACTCCCCCGATCGGGGGGTGAATACCACTTTTTGTCGGCAGCACTGCACCCGTCTCTGGGCTTTGTCTCGGGCTGGATATCCGCCACGATTGGGTTTGCCGCACCCACCGCACTGGTGGCCATCACGTTTGGCCAATATTTGAGCCTGGTGATTCCAACGCTACCCCCCACACTCGCTGCGTGCGTGCTCATTGTTTCGCTGGCCTTTCTGCACGCCAGCTCTCGCGCCCGCAGTGGCGCTACGCAGTGGCTCTTCACTGTGCTCAAACTCATTATGATCGTTGGCGGCTGCGCGCTGGCCTTACTGCTCGCGCCACACGACACCACGACATCCTTTCGTCCGTCGACCGGCGAGATGGCCGTTTTGCTGAGCAGCCCGTTTGCGGTCTCACTGATCTATGTGAGCTATGCCTACTCGGGCTGGAACGCGGCAACGTATTTTTCAAGCGAACTTGAAACACCACAGCGCTCGTTGCCGCGTATTCTGGCCATCGGGACGCTGGTTGTGACGCTCATCTACCTTCTGGTGAACGTCACCTTTTTATCCATTGCGCCACAAGAGGCCATGGCCGGTAAACTCGAGATCGTTTACGTTGCGATCGACTATGCTTTTGGTGAGCGTGCCGCGGTCCTAGCCAGTGCACTGCTGTCGTTGTTGCTCATTTCTACAGCCAGCGCGATGCTGCTAGCAGCGCCACGCGTACTACAGATGATCGGCGAAGACTACGCGCAGTTTGCCCCGCTTTCGCGCACCAATGAGGATGGCATTCCGCATGTGGCGATCTACGTCCAAGCCCTCATCGCGCTGGCATTGGTCGTGACCGCAACATTCGAGTCAATTTTGGTGTTCAGTGGCTTCGCGCTTGCGCTGAACACCTTTGTCACCGTGATCGCGATGATGATTTTGCGCCATACTCGAGCGCATGAGCCACGCCCTTTCTCGGCCTGGGCCTATCCGTTGACCCCCCTTGTATTTCTGGCGCTAACCGGCTGGACGCTTGTCCACATCGCCGCCAATCGACCGACTGAAGCGCTGGCTGGCTGTGCCCTGATCGGATTTGGGTTTGTGGTGTACGCGCTACTTACGCGTCGCGCGCACTGAGCATCGAATACCGCAACGCATCATCCCCAGCGGAATGGCCACTCGCCCGGTGCGGCAAGACAAATTAGTTTCATTTATAATGATGGGCCGACCCAGCACCGGGTCGATCTTCGGATCATTGTGCTTGTGCCGCCGCCGGCGCGCGTTCCCCTGCGCCAGAGGGTTCGGCTGAGCGGCCACATACGAATTGCAGGAGCAGCAGCGTGAGTCAAAAACCTCGAATGCGCGTTCCGGGCGCCCCCGCCCGGCCCGGCGAGCAACCCGATTTCAGCTATTTACGTCTCACGGATGCAGGGGTGGCCCCTCGGCCTGCTGTAGACGCGGCCGTCGCGGACACGGAGGGCTTATCGCGACAGCTAGTGCGGGTACTCGATGAAGACGGCGCCGCGAGAGGCGACTGGGCACCAGACTTATCCACCGAGCAACTTACGCACGGACTGCGTCTCATGTTAGGCGTTCGTGCGTTCGACGATCGCATGCTCAAAGCCCAACGCCAGGGCAAAATCTCATTCTATGTGCAGTCGCGCGGCGAAGAGGCCGTTTCGGTGGCGCAGGGCCTCGCGCTTCGCACGGGCGACATGCTGTTTCCGACCTATCGAAATCAGGGGCTGTACTTTGCGCGCGAACGGCCGGTGGTCGATTTGATGTGCCAGTGCTTATCCAACGCCCGCGATATGTGCCGCGGCCGACAGCTTCCGATCATGTATCACTGGAAAGAAAAGAACATCTTTTCGATTTCGGGCAACCTCACCACGCAGGTACCGCAGGCCGTCGGCTGGGCCATGGCGTCGGCGATCAAAGGTGAAGACCACATCGCCGTGACGTGGACGGGTGAAGGCAGTACCGCCGAGTCGGATTATCACAACGCACTGACCTTCGCGAACGTCTACCAGGCGCCGTGCATCATCAATGTGGTCAATAATCAGTGGGCCATTTCAACGTTTCAGGGAATTGCTGGCGGCCAGGACAGTCCGTTCGCGGCACGCGGCCCAGGCTATGGCATGCCCGGTATTCGCGTTGACGGCAATGACTATCTTGCTGTGTACGCTGTGACCGAATGGGCGGCCCAGCGCGCACGCTCGGGGGGCGGCCCCAGTCTCATCGAACTGGTCACCTATCGCGCCTCGGCGCATTCGACCAGCGACGATCCAAGCCGCTACCGCGCTAAGGACGAACACAAGCACTTCCCGTTGGGCGATCCGATCGAACGACTCAAGACCCACCTCGTGGCGCAAGGCGCATGGAGTCAAAAAGAACATGACGAACTCATCGCTGAACTTGACGACCGCATGTCGGCCAGTTGGCAAGAAGCGCTGTCCTATGGCACGACCGAAGAGGGCAGCAGTTTCGCCGTCGATTCGATGTTTGACGACGTCTACAAAGACATTCCCGATCATTTGGTCGCGCAGCGCGAAAAGCTCAAGCGCCAGCTACAGAAACAATAAAGGCAACCGCTCATGGCAAAAATGAATATGGTCCAGGCGATCAACTCCGCCATGGACGTGATGATGGAGCGAAACAATTCCGTCGTCGTGATGGGGCAGGATGTCGGCTACTTTGGCGGCGTCTTCAACTGTACGTCCGGTCTGCAAAAAAAGTATGGCGAACAACGCGTGTTTGATACACCGATTTCCGAAGCGGGGATTGTGGCGACCGCGATCGGCATGGGGGTCAACGACCTACGACCGGTCGCCGAAATTCAGTTCGCCGACTATATCTATCCGGCGTTCGATCAAATCGTCAGCGAACTCGCGCGGCTGCGCTATCGGAGCGCGGGCGACTTTTGTTCGCCGGTTACATTGCGCTCACCCTGCGGTGGCGGTATCCGCGGCGGGCAAACGCACTCGCAAAGTCCCGAAGGGATTTTCACCCACGTGTGCGGCATTAAGGTCGTCATGCCGTCGAACCCTTACGACGCGAAAGGATTGCTCATCGCCAGCATTGAAGATGACGACCCCGTGGTGTTTTTCGAACCCAAACGCGTCTACAACGGACCGTTCTACGGCGACCCCAAACAGCCTGCAAGCACCTGGGGCGACCATCCCAAGGGCGAGGTTGACGAAGGCTACTACACGCTACCGATCGGCAAAGCCGACGTGGTGCGTCCGGGTAACGATTTATCCATCATTACCTATGGCACGATGGTGCACGTGTGCGAGGCAGTGGTGCGCGATAACGAACTCGATGCCGAAGTAATCGATCTACGCTCAATGCTGCCGTTGGATATCGATACCATTGTCGAGTCAGTGCAAAAAACCGGCCGCTGCTTGATCGTGCACGAGGCCACGCGCTTCAGTGGTTTTGGCGCCGAACTTTCCGCGCAGATCCAGGAACGCTGTTTTTGGAGTCTGGCAGCACCGATACAGCGTGTAACGGGTTGGGACACGCCCTATCCTCATGCGTTTGAGTGGGAGTACTTTCCTGGGCCCAGCCGCATTATGGCCGCGATTGATAAAGTGATGAAGGAATCGGCATGAGCGAACATATTTTCACGCTGCCCGACTTGGGCGAAGGCACGGTCGAAGCCGAAGTCTCCGAATGGCATGTGAACGTCGGCGACCTGGTCAAAGAAGACCAGCCGGTAGTCGACATGCTCACGGATAAGGCGGCAGTCGAAGTGCCCGCGCCAGTCACCGGCACCATCGTTAAACTGGGTGGCGAACCGGGTGACATCATCGCGGTCGGCGCACCACTGGTTGTGTTCGAAACCGACGCCAGTGTAAACGTCAACGCGGCGCCTTCGGCGGCCAGCGACAAACCGCGCTCTGCTTCGACCCCAGCGCCTGCCGCCCAGGCTACACCCTCCGAAACGCCTAATGCCGAACCGTCACGTGCAACGGTTGCGACGGCACCCATAGCGCCGCCAGCGCCACTGCCTGCAGTGAATCTCACCGCCTCCACACCGGCGCCGGCACCGGCGGGCATTCCAAAAAGCGTCACGACTGCAAAGGTACTCACGTCGCCGGTGATTCGCCGGCTCGCGCGAGAACACCGCATCGATCTGGCCGAGATCGAAGGCACCGGCTCGCGGGGGCGCATTTTGCGCGCGGATTTCGACGCGCATCTGGTCAAACTCGAACGCGGTCCCGCGCCGATTCCACCGCGCAAACGAGTGGGCGCGAAGGAAGTCAAAGTGATTGGCATGCGACGCATCATCGCGCAGCGCATGAGTGCGAGTAAATCGGAGATTCCACACTTTTCATATGTCGAAGAAATTGATGTCACCGAACTCGAACAGTTTCGCCAACTGCTCAATCAGCAGTACGCCCAATACGGCGTCAAATTTAGCTACTTGCCTCTGCTCGTTCAGTGTGTCGCCAAAGCCCTTGCGCGCTTCCCTCAGTGTAACGCGCTCTATGACAAGGAACGCAATGTACTCGTACAGCACGATCCCGTGCACGCCGGAATCGCCACGCAAACACCCGACGGACTCAAAGTGCCGGTCGTTCATCACGCGGAGGCCATGTCGTTGCCGCAACTCGCACAAGCCATCGCCTCAGCCGCTCAAGGCGCCCGCGACGGCAGCGCCTCGAAGCATCAACTCACCGGGTCTACCATCACCGTGACAAGCTTAGGCAAACTGGGTGGCATCGCCTCAACGCCCGTCATCAACCAACCAGAAGTGTCGATCATCGGCGTCAATCGCGCGGTCGAACGCCCCATGGTCGTGAACGGTGGCATTCATATCCGCCGTATGATGAACCTCTCGGCTTCATTTGATCATCGTTTCGTCGATGGTTATGACGCCGCTGAATTTATCCAAGCCATAAAAGAGATGCTCGAAAACCCGAGCCATACCTTTTCGGCTGGGTAACGACAGACCGAGCTCTCGGTCGCGCGAAGCCGTTGCCGTCGTTCAAACGCGATTGAAAGGTGGCCGCTCGTTGTAACGAACTGTATGGGTTGATTAAAAATCGCTTCAGCGCACCGCGCAATCAGCCTTATTTTATGCGTACAGCAGCGGTGTTCTAGGCAATATTTTCGAACCGAAAAGTCATGCTACCCTACTTATCACGGAATAATTGGTGATCAGCATGGACGTAACGCGAGTTTGGCGCAGAGGCTTCAATCACTTGAACCCTCGAGGCTTTGGTCTTGTCGCGGTATTTTTCGCCGTCACATGGACACTCAACGTGTTCGCAAGCGAATTACCGCCCGAAATTATCATCCAGCAGTTTCTTCCGGAGAACGGTGGCACCGGCGCGGATGGCGTATTCATTGACAGCGATCAACCTTGTAATCAGGTTGGCTTTGCTGTTTCCTCAGCCGGTGATTTCAACGGCGACGGCATCGAAGACTTTGTGGTAAGCGCCCCAAACGTGGGCTGCATCTTGAGCGGGGGTTACGGCGATGTGTTTGTTGTGTTCGGCACAGCCACCGGCTTCCCTCCCTACCTGAATATTCGAGATTTGCTACCTGAAAATGGTGGAGACGGCAGTCAGGGCATTGCCCTGCGCGGCCGATTTCCTTACGACTACACGGGCTATTCGGTCGACACACTCGGCGATTTCAATGGCGATGGCATTGATGACATTGCCATTGGCGAACCGTTTTACCCCTACCTGGAAACTAATACCGGCGCGGTCTACGTCTTGTACGGTTCTGCCGCCCCTTTTGCCGCACACATTGAACTTGAGTCGTTGCTGGCGGAAAACGGCGGTGACGGGTCAATCGGGTTTGTGGTGTTTGGCCATAAGTTGCGTAGCCGAACCGGTGAAACCGTCAGAGGCGCCGGCGACGTGAATGGCGACGGCCTCGGCGATTTATTGGTAAGCGCACACCGTGCTGAAGTGTCCGACGCCGAATATGTCGGACACACATATCTGTTGTTTGGCTCGGCGTCGACTTTCCCCCCGAGTTTCTTTTGGTCCGTACTTGACCCGCAAAATGGTGGTGACGGCTCACAGGGCGTGATATTCAAAGGCAATACTCCGGGTGGCAAACTTGGCATAGGCATCGACGCGATCGGCGATTTCAATGGCGATGGCTTGGATGATATTGCGATCGGCCAAAGTCAGGGCGGTAATAACCCCGACCCAATTTTCGGCAACAACGGAAGAGCGTTTCTCATTTTCGGCTCCACCGATCCCTGGCCCGCCGAATTCGACCCCGATGCACTACTTCCTTCGAATGGCGGCGACGGTAGCTCGGGTGTGGTGTTCGATGCGTCAAGCAGTATCCGAGCCCTGGGTTTCGAAGTCAGCCAGATCGGCGATTTCAATGGCGATGGCCTGGACGATATCGCCCTGAACGCCATCTGGGACTCGGGCGAGAGCACCGCGATCACCGAGTTTTCACCTGATGGGATTGTCTATGTGGTGTTCGGCGAACAAGGCTATTCCCAGCCTGTATTCGATGTGACGAATTTGGCTGGTGTCAATGGCGGAGTCGGCGATCGGGGTTTTGTGGTGCATCCTGCCGTCGAAGGCCACTACCTGGGAAGGACCTTATCGGGCGGCGATGACATAGACGGTGACGGACTCGATGACCTGTTGATTAGTTCGTTGTTCAGCCTAAAAGCCTACCTGCTTTACGGCACAAATACCGACAGTCCGTCAGATGTCTTTGTCAGCTCCCTATTGATTGAAAACGGCGGTACGGGCGAGAAAGGAGTGGTCATTAAAAGCCAACCGCCCGATGGTCTCGGCCATTTTGGCGAAATCGTTGGCATGATCGGCGACATTAATAATGATGGATTGGGCGATCTCGCCGTCAGTGATTTGAGACACGGCGACAGCGGCTTTCCCGATACCAGAAAAGCCGGCTCTCTGGCCGTTGTATTCGGCAAGCCCAAAGTGTTTATTGATCCCGATCAAGATCAAGATGGTGTGCCCAATCAACAAGACAACTGCACTCTCGCGCATAATCCACAGCAACAGGATGCTGACGGTGACGGCTATGGCAATGTCTGTGATGCCGATTTCGACAATAACTGCGTCGTCAATTTTTTGGACTATGCGACTATCGCCGAACAGTTTTTAACGTCGAGTAATGTGGTTGACTTGAACTCCGATGGCGTTGTGAACTTCACTGATATAAGCCTCTTTGCGAATCTATTCTTGCAGCCCGTCGGGCCATCAGGATCGACGTTTACCTGCCTTCCCTGAATAGTCGCAGCGGGACCCATCAAGAATGGGCGCTCAGACGAACCGATTCGAGGAGCAAGCTAATGGCGAATCGGTTAGTCGACGACTCCACACCCACCCGATCGGGCCTTATTTAGATACGCGTAAAAATCAGACAGACTGAGTAGGTTTAACAACGCGGAGTTATTGGAGTAGCCGCCTAAGAAGCCAGTGATATCGCCATTCGCACCAATGTCGTTGAGCGGTCCGGTCAGAGTTAACGAGAACTTACTCGGATCGAGTTTCTTACCAAAAAATTCAGCGCGATCGCCATTTTTTAAGAAGTCGCGCGAATCCTCACCAAAAATTGCAGCCAAAAAAGCATAGTAAATCGCAAAACCTTGTGAGTGCATACCGATGGCCAACTCCAAGTAGCTGGGCTCACTTTCTTTTTGTCGGTTCTTACGCGTCGGGCTGTTTGCTCGAACAACGCCGCGCTCATGGGTTTTCGCAAACAGCCCTTTTCCTGGATACGCTAGCCGGTAATCGCCCCCACTCCTGTCACCGATGTTGTCCTGCGCGAACGGCATGACGAGTTTTCCGTAGGCAAATACGCTCTTTACTTTTGCCGAGCTGTCACCCTCACTGATCACACCGTCCATCGACACGGCACCTCGAAAACTCAAAATATTTTCGCGTGGCAGACCGAGCCCACTGAAATGAATTGATACGTCATGGGAGTAATACGACACACCTTTTCGATTTGGCTCAAACGCGGCCGTCACATCAATTTGGTGGATCACCACATCCCCCACCGGGATATCGGCCACTTCCGAAAACGTGATGGAACACGGATTGTCGGCCAGGGCTCGCACCGAAAGCATGAAACCCATCATCACTAAAAGGTGTATTTGGATACGCATTCTGTTCCTCTCAACATGAAATCAGTCTTCGTTTTTTTGACCGTATGCGAGCGCTTGCCCGGCTCGTTTCTCTTCGCGCCGACGGTGGCGCCACGAGTAAAACCAACCGATTACAATCGAATCACACGCAGCGACTGGCCTCTTTTAATTTGTGTATTCGCTGGAATAACGATTAGCACGTCAGCCGCGCACAATGCCCCCTGCACCGATGAAGACTGCGTACCGGAGGGTTCGACCACAAGATCTGGATAATCACTGACGATTCGACCACGCAGATGATCAACCCGATCACTCAGCTTGTCACTGGAGAAGCCCGCAATCGCCGGTAGCCGAGCGGGCAAGCGAAAATCAGCGCCTTTTAACTTAGACAAAAACGGCGCGCAGAATAGATGAAACGTAACGAATGACGACACCGGATTTCCCGGTAAACCCAACACCGGCGTGCCCTCCGCTTCACCGAACAGAAACGGTTTGCCGGGCTTGATGTTGATTTTCCAAAACTCGGTGCGACCAAGCGTATTGAGCGCAGCCTGCACATGGTCTTCTTCGCCAACCGACACACCGCCGATGGTCAGCACCGCATCATTATCCGACACGGCCTCGCTCAACACGCGTCGCGTCGCATCCAATGTATCGGGTGCGCGGTAGGCAGTGGCGTCACAGCCTAGCGCTGCGAGTGTCGACAGAATCATGGGCGAATTGGACTCAATAATCTTGCCGGGCGGCAGCACCATCTCATTCGTTTGACGTCCGTCAAGCTCAGTCACATCCACCAGCTCGTCGCCGGTTGCGACAACGCCGACGCGCAACGGTTTAAACACATGAATTTGGCCGATACCTGACGACAACAAAAAGCCGATTTCTTGCGGCCGAATTTCCGTTCCTTGCCGAAGCACGCGGTCGCCCTGCTTCACGTCGTTGGCACGCCATCGGATGTTCACGCCCTCACGGAGTCCGCGGCGAATCTGAACGTGCTGTGCGTCGTACTCGCAGTTTTCCTGAATCACCACGCAGTTGGCGCCATCGGGAATTTCCGCGCCGGTAAACACCCGGGCCGCCGTGCCAGTTTCAAGCGGTACGGGCGCTTGTCCTGCCGCAATGCGCTGTGACAGGCGAATGGATTGATCAAGGCGCACATCGCGCACGTTGACGGCAAACCCGTCCATCGCCGAATTATCGGCCGGTGGTGAATCAATTGCCGCATGCACATCCTCGGCCAGAACACGGCCGCACGCCTGCTTGACGGCGACAGCCTCACTCTCCGGCCGATGGCGCGGCACCGCCTCTTCAAGGCGCAGCCAAGCTTGTTCCAGCGAGAGTGCAACCGCCCCGGTCATCGCTAAGACGCACCGCGATCGGCCAACAGCGTTCCGACGAAGTTGCAGGGTTTGTGGGTGCTGTCGAGCTGCTCTTTGACTACGCGCCATGCCGTGCGGCACGCGCCTGTCGACCCCGGCATGCACACCACCAGCGTATGATTGGCAAGCCCGGCAAACGCGCGCGACTGAATGGTGGAACTCCCGATCTCCTCATAGGACATCGCGCGAAACACTTCGCCGAAGCCTTCTACTTGCTTGTCAAGCAGCGGCCGAATCGCCTCGGGCGTGGAGTCGCGGCCCGAAAAACCGGTGCCCCCCGTGACGAGTACGACATGGATCTCACGGGAGGCAATCCACTCCGAAACGACCGCTCTGATATCGTAAATATCGTCTTTGACCAACAGGCGATGGGCCAGTCCGTGACCCGCCTCGGTGAGTGCCTGGGACAAAAAATCGCCAGACGTGTCGTTTTCCAGTGTGCGCGTATCCGATACGGTCAGTACGGCAATAGTCAAAAATTGTTGTGTCATTGGTCGTTCCTAAGTGACGGTATGCTGCCAGAGAAGGCGCGTGCCGACAGCCAGCACCAACACGCCGGTTAGCCGTTTTATCCAGGGGCCCGGCAGATGGCGAGCGCTCAAGCGACTGCCGATCTGCCCGCCAATGAGCACTGCAACGGGCAGCCATATGTACACACCAAACTCCGAGAAACTGAGCGAAGTTTCCGCCTGTTTGCTCAGCTGTCCAGCGAGTCCCGCCACTGAGTTTACCAAGATAAAGAAGCTCGCCGTAGCCGCTATTTTGCGGGCACCTGCAATGTGGAGGTGGTGCATCAATGGCGCAAGAAAAATGCCGCCGCCAATTCCGACCACGCCCGCCAAAAAGCCTAACCCACCGCCCAACACCGGCGCGAGTATCGGCCAGTTGTCCGACCGCGTTCGGTCCGAAGGGCCATACTGAGTAACCAATAGTAGGCCCGACACAACCAATGCCGCGCCCAGCGTCAGCATGAAAACCGGCTGCGAAACCGCCAGTGTGCCGCCCAACCAGGCGGCTGGCACCGACGTGAACACCAGCGGCAGCATAGAGCGATAGTGCATGAGTCCAGCGCGGGTGTACTGCACAACGCCGCCACTGACCACCACGATGTTACAGATGAGCACGAGAATGGGCAGCAGACGATAATCGAGGGTAGAGAGCGCTAACAGCGCCGCATAGGTTGAGCCCCCGCCGAACCCCACCATCGCATACACCAACGCAGTGACGCCGAACGCGGGTAGGAGTAGATTCACTCGGTGGGCCGTTCGCGGTTGGCAGACCCGCCGAACGGATCATTTACATTGGCAAACTCAACATCATCAAAACGTACAGGCACCGCGTGCCGCTGCATAAACGGGACAAGGGCCAGTCTTTGATCCATCAGGGCTTCCCGTACGAGGTGGACAAGCTTCGTATGAAGCACGGCACAGGTCGGAATGAGACTGCCACCAGAGACGGCGTAGGCAGCGCCGTCTCGTCGCGCTGCTTGGACGAGCTTGGCATACACCTGATTGGGCAAAGCAAGCTGGTCACAAGGGGCGACGGCCAGCCACTCATCATCGGTCGCCTGACAGCCGGCATAAATCCCGGCCAGCGGACCATGGTCAACAAAAGGTCCATCACCAATTACCGCATAACCTGCTGCTTCAAAAACGGCACGGTCGCGCTCGGTGTTAATGAACACCCGCTCACAACAGGCGCGAAGATTGGCCGCCGCAAACTCGAACAGTGGCACCGATCGATCGCCATCCGGCCACGGAACAAGCGCCTTATTGACACCTCCGGCGCGTCGCGCGCGCCCTGCAGCAAGCACCACACCCGTCACCTGACCGGGTTCTTCGTTCACCATCAACTAGCCGCCCGTATGGTGCATGTAACGCAGTACTTTGACTTCCGGTTCGTGGGAGAACGCATGACGCTCGGGTTTTTTGTGAATGCCCGCCAGTACCGCTTGCTGTATCGCCTCAATACTACCGGGATCACGACGTGTCACCGCACGCAAATCGATCGCGTTTTCATGGCCCAGACACAACAGCAACTTACCTTCTGCGGTGAGCCGCACGCGATTGCACGTCGAACAGAAATTCTCACTGTGCGGACTAATAAAACCGATGCGACTGGTGTGCCCTTCGATCACCCAGTAGCGTGATGGCCCGCCGCTGCTAGCAGTGGTTGCCATTAGTGGGTAGCGTGTCTCAATGACTTCGCGCACATCGCGACTTGAAAAAAACGCATCCTTACGGCTGTGGTCAGTCACAACACCCAGCGGCATCTCTTCAATAAAGCTGATGTCCATCTGATGTGCTAACACGTAGTCTATTAGTGGCAGAATTTGTTGATCATTGAAGCCGCGCATCACCACACAATTGAGCTTGATCCGACGAAACCCCGCCTGGCGTGCCGCCTCTAGACCCTCCAACACCCGCTCGAGCTTGCCGACACGCGTGAGATCTTTGAAGGTGGGTGCATCCAGCGTATCCACACTCACGTTGAGCCGATGCAACCCCGCATCGGCAAGTTGCGGCGCATAGCGCGCGAGCTGTGAGCCGTTGGTTGTCATGGCAAAATCATTCAGCCCATCTTCGGCACCCAGCTTTTCAATTAACCACATTATGTCGCGCCGAACTAAGGGCTCGCCACCGGTCAATCGAATCTTGCTGACGCCAAGATGGATAAATGCCCGACCGATCAGCGCAAGCTCCTCGAGACTCAACACGTTTTTGCGCGGCAAAAAGGTAGGGTTTTCATCCATGCAGTAGCGACAGCGAAAATCACATCGATCGGTGACCGACATGCGCAGATAGGTCACACGGCGACCAAATGCGTCGCGAAGCTCGGATTGTGTGGAGGTGTTCGGCATGTAGAAAATGGTATAAATCGGCCTATGGCCTTTGAATCTCAAATGCTACCACAGACGCCCTGCTGGCCGGTTTGTTCCCACGCGGCATCGCGTTACACTTTAGTGATAATTCCGCAGTGAGGAAAAGGCCGTGTCGCTGTCCCATATCGACAACAACAACCGCCCCACAATGGTCGATGTGACCGATAAAGACGCGACCCGGAGGAGCGCGGCCGCCGAAAGTCGTGTGCGCTTTCCGGCCGACGTATTCGCGTCCCTTATGTCACACGATCTCAACGCGAAAAAAGGACCGATCATCGACACCGCAATCATCGCAGGCGTGATGGCGGCCAAACGCACGCATGAGCTCATTCCATTTTGTCACCCATTGCCGCTGGATGGCGTGAGCATCCACATCGTCACGAGCGAAGACACACACGAATTGGTCGTCACCGCCCGATGCAAGGTCACCCACAAAACCGGTGTTGAAATGGAAGCACTGACCGCTGCGTCGGTGGCGGCATTGACGATCTACGACATGTGCAAGGCCCTGTCGCACGACATCGAAATACGCGCCACGCGACTCGTCGAGAAACGTGGCGGTAAAACGGATGTCGGCGCATGATCACACTTCAGATCGAGTACTTCGCCACACTGCGCGAACAGGCAGGTCAATCCCGCCAAACACTCGATACTGAATTGCGCGATGCAAGGGCCGTTTATGCGTTGCTCGCCAACGAACACCAATTTTCGCTCGGCGTTGACGATTTAAAACTGGCCGTTAACGACAGGTTTGCCGACTGGTCACACACACTCAATGACGGCGATCGACTGGTATTCATTCCACCTGTATCCGGGGGCTGATATGTTCGAATTGACCGACACCGATATCGATATCGAGGCGCTCAGGCATGCGCACGCGCACGACGCTTCAGGCGGTTTCGTGTGTTTTGAAGGATGGGTGCGCAATCATAATGATGGGCGTGAAGTACGCGGCTTACAGTATGAAGCGTATGCCCCACTCGCCCTGAGTGAGGGCAACGCGATTGTGAGCGAAGCGCTCGACAAATTCAATATTCGCACTGCTCGCTGTCAACACCGTGTTGGCGAACTGGCCATCGGTGGCGTTGCGGTGTGGGTGGGTACAGGCAGCGATCATCGTGATGCGGCGTTTCGCGCCTGCCGGTACATTATCGATGAAATCAAAGCGCGCGTGCCGATCTGGAAAAAAGAGCTTTATGTGAGCGGCGATACGCAATGGATCGATTGTCGCGATGAGGAAACGCCTTAACGATGCCGACCAGAACAGTCTTGACCGTGCCACTTTACGCACACCCCTAAACGCCCATTGAGAGGACACTAGACAAGGAAACCGCGATGAGTGAGTTTGTTGACTTTCTGCAGGAGCAATTCGAGCTGTTCGGTCGCATCAACAGTAAAAGAATGTTTGGCGGACATGGTTTGTTTTACGACGGCCTGATGATTGGTCTGGTGGCCGACGATACGCTATACCTAAAAGTGGACAAGCAATCGAAGGCGCAATTTGAGCAGTCTGGGCTGGCACCTTTTCGCTATAACAAGAACGGCAAGTGGATGACGATGAGCTACCATCAAGCACCACCGGAAGCACTGGACGATCCGGAGGTCATGCGAGAGTGGGCGAATCTCGCTTTCGAAGCCGCACGTCGCAGTAAGAAGTAGCGACCGTTTCCGCGCCCGCGACGTCAGTGTTCACGGGCACAGTGTCTGCGTGTGCGTGTTCTCTATCCAGCTAGCCCACCATGGGCAGAGTGACGCCTGCTCATAACGCGTCGTTGGGTTAAATGACCGGCCCCATCCGACCTAAGGGCGCGTCGATCGAATCAGGCGGCTCAGTAAACCACTTGGCACCGTCTTCGGTCATATATAGACAGTCCTCGATGCGCACGCCGAAACGCGAAAAATCGTACAGCCCTGGTTCATTTGAAAAGCACATTCCCGGCGCCAACGGAGTGGTTTCGCCATGGACAAAATTGACCGGCTCGTGTCCGTCCATGCCAATACCGTGACCGGTTCGATGGCTCAATCCGGGCGTCGCGTAACCCGGGCCATACCCCAACGACGCATACCAAGCACGTACCGTGTCATCGACTTTGCCAGCCGGCACGCCGAGGCGGGCGGCGACCATGGCGCGCTCTTGTCCTTCTCGCACGTGGTTCCACATGGTGCGCTGCTCGCTATTGGCGGCACCGAGCACAAAGGTGCGAGAAATATCCGACTTGTAGCCGTGCACTCCGCACCCGGCGTCCATCAACACGATATCCCCCCGCCTTAGCGGCGCTTGTTTTTTCGTGCCGTGAGGATAGGCGCTCGCCGGGCCGATCAACGCAATCGACCAAGCGCTCTTACCGCCGCGTGCTGCCTGGGCGGCGTTCATGCGCTGTTTGATGTCATCGCCGGTCATGCCCTCGCTGATCGTCGCCATGACCTCTTCATACGCCGACAGCGTCACCTGATTCGCGGCGCGCATAAGACGCAGTTCGTTGTCTGATTTGTACATTCGGCAGCCAAGGGTGACGGGCGTTGCCGCGACGAGATCAAGCTCCGGCGCCGATCGACGCAAACCGTCGGGCACAAAATACCGTACGGTGTCCTCGAGCCCGAGGCGTCGTGAGCCGGCTAAGCCGCGATCACTGAGAATGCCGTTAACAAGGGCAAACGGATCGTCGTGTTCCTGCCAGGTGCGCACATCGTCGCCAAACGTCATCAATTCGCGAATCGAGGGCTCTTCAAAATGCGGCGCCACGACCGCGATATCGCCTTGTGCAGGGATGATCACCGCCACGAGCCGCTCACTTCGCCACCAGTCTATGCCCGAAAAATAAGCCATGGCCGAACCGGGTTCGAGCAAGATCGCATCGATTTGATGGGTATGCATGAGCGCTTGGGCACGCGCTACGCGTTGTTGTCGTTCGCGTACGTCAATCGGTGGCGGAAACGCGTCGACGCCGATGACGCCGTTGCGAAACGATACCGCCGTGGTCGCACACCCCGCTAACGGTGTGGCTAATGCCGCCGCCGCGGTTTTAAGAAAAAGACGTTTGCTAGAGTCCATGTTGCCGCTCCCATTAATCCATGCCATTCGCTCGTACATGGTATTCTCTTCGTTCTATGGATGCACTGCCCACGCTCACTACCGAAATCTTGCTTGTTATGGGACTCGTGGTCTTTGCCGTCATCCTGTTCAGCAAGGAGTTGCTGCGTGTCGACGTGACAGCCGTGCTTGTCATGACATTACTCGGGCTCATTGTCTATGTCCCCGGGTTCGACGGACTGCTCGACAAAGATGTGCTGTTTTCAGGCTTGTCCAGTAACGCCGTGGTGTCGATCATCGCGGTAATGATACTGGGCGGTGGCCTCGACAAAACAGGGGTTATGGAGCGCGTAGCCTGGGCGATTATGCGCTTCGGCAGTCAAACCGAATCGCGAATTGTGACGCTCGTATCCGGCACCGTCGCGATGATTTCGGCGTTTATGCAAAACATTGGTGCAACTGCGCTGTTTTTGCCCGTCGTCGCGCGCATATCGTCCCGCACCGGACTCCCCATGTCGCGCCTTGTGATGCCCATGGGGTTTTGTGCCATTTTGGGCGGCACGATTACGATGATTGCCTCAAGCCCGCTGATCATGCTCAATGACCTGCTCGACAACGCCAACAACACGTTGCCCGCCTCGAAACAAATGGAGCACTTCGGCCTGTTCGCCGTGGCACCGGTGGGCTTATCTTTAGTGGCCGCCGGTCTTCTCTATTTTGTGTTTTTCGGACGTTACGTTTTGCCGCGCGGCGAACGCAAAGTGGGCGCACGTGGGGCCGGCACCATTCGCTATCTGCGACGTCTGCATGGTGTCGACGCCGCGGTGCGCGAAGTCGAAGTGCCTATCGACAGTCCGCTGGTCGGGCATGACATCAAAAGCGCTCAGCGCGAGTTTGAAGTGCGCATTGTCGCCTCGCGCTATGCCGGCAAAGTACTCGTCGCGCCACCGGTCGAAGCGCCCATTGCAGCGCCAGCGACTCTGGCTGTCATTGCTCAGGCGGATGAACTGAAACATTTCATCACGGCCAATGGCCTGCGAATCCGTCCAAAACTCGTCGAGTTTCGGCATCTGCTCGCGCGATCGATCGCCGGCGTCGCCGAAATCATCATACCGCCAGACTCCACGCTCATCGGGCGGAGCGTGCGCGACATCCGCCTTCGTATGTCCTATGGTCTGAGCATGCTGTCGATCTATCGCAGCGACCACAGCATCACACACAAACTGCAGGACATTCCCTTGCAGGCGGGCGACACGCTGCTGTGCCACACGCGGTGGGACAACCTGGCGCGACTCGAAGCCGATCGCGACTTGGTCATCGTCACCACCGACTACCCGCGCGAGGAACGCTTGCCGTATAAACTGTGGTTGGCCCTAGGCTTTTTTGCCTTAGCACTGGGCCTGGTGCTCTTTACCAACGTCATGCTCCCGGTCGCGCTGCTCACCGGTGCAGTGGGCATGATCGTCACCGGCGTGCTCACCATGGACGAGGCCTATACCGCGGTGAGTTGGAAAACGGTCTTCCTCTTAGCAGGTTTGCTGCCGCTAGGCCATGCGGTCGAGTCGTCGGGCGCCGCCAACTACATCGCGCTCCATGCGTTGGCGCTGTTTGACGGCGTGCCGGCCTGGGTTCTGCAACTCATGCTGGCCGTCATTGCGGCGGCGTTCACGCTGGTCATGTCCAACATCGGCGCCACGGTCATTCTGGTGCCGATTGCCATCAATATCGCCCTGGCCACCGGCGCCGACCCAGCCATGTTCGCTTTGACCGTAGCGATCTCAACGTCCAACTCATTTTTGATTCCGACTCATCAAGTCAACGCATTGGTGATGGGGCCTGGCGATTATCGTGTCAGCGATTTTATCCGCGCGGGCAGCGTGATGACCGTTGTGTTTATTGTGGTCTCGCTCGTCGTGCTCAATCTCATTTTCTAAGCCACTTTAATGAAGGACTCCACACCCTGCGAACTCACGTTGCCGCGCGTCAGGCCCGAATTGACTCGAGACCAATCGCTCAGCCCCATTACCGCCGTGTGCGCGCCCGGTAGCGATGCCGTAATTCGGTGACTTTTTCTCGTCACGCTTTCTCCCGCCGTCGCCAGCCAGTACACTTTCTACCCAGCGAGCATTGAAGACGCCGACAGCACATCCTCGGGCGTCAAGGGAAGGAGCGCAGAACGTGGCAAAAAGTAATATTCACGACGTTGCCAAACGGGCGGGTGTCTCGATTAAGACCGTATCCCGCGTGATCAATAATGAACCCAATGTGCGGGAAAACACGCGCGCCGCGGTGCAGCAGGCTGTCGACGAGCTCAACTATCGACCCAAGGCCTCCGCGCGTAGCCTAAAAGGCCGTCGCTCATACTTGGTGGGATTGCTCTATGACAACCCGAGCTCGAGCTACGTTGCCAACATTCAGCAGGGTGTTATCGATGAAACGCGGCGTCGTGGCTACGACCTGGTTATCCATCCTTGTAGTTACTTAAACCCCGGACTGTGTGACGAAGTAGAAGAACTCGTACGTCACGCGGATGCGGACGGCCTTATTCTTACGCCGCCGTTGTCCGACGACATTACGCTCATGAACAAGCTCGACGAACTCAACACGGCGTATGTGCGTATTGCCGCCGTCACACCCAAACAAGGAACTCTGCGAGTCACCACCAACGATCGCGACGCGGTGGCCGATCTCACCCGGTATCTGGCGTCACTGGGTCATCAACGAATTGCGTTCATAATCGGCCACCCCGATCACAAGGCGGTCGCCAATCGCTATCTCGGTTATCAAGACGGCCTCACGTCATGTGGTATCGAGCTCGATGAATCGTTGATCATTCAAGGCAATAACAGTTTTGAGTCCGGCGAAGAGTGTGCGCGCAAACTGCTATTAAAAACTCAACGGCCAACGGCCATCATCGCCAGCAACGACGATATGGCGACCGGCGTTTTACGCGTCTCTCACGAAATGAAGCTCAATCTTCCCGATGAACTCTCTGTCGCCGGTTTTGACGATATTCCCATGGCGAGTCAGGTGTGGCCGTCGCTTACAACGGTTAAACAACCGGTCAAACGCATGGGCGAGCGCGCGACAGCGCTGTTGCTTGATCAGCTTCACGGTCGCGCTACGGATGTGCAGTCTGAGTCGATCGACTCGTATCTTGTGCTCAGAGAATCAACCGGTAGTGTCGGACCACGCTAACCGCGCCACCTCGAACATCACCGTCTACTCAATGCGGCAGAAAGCCGCGCCGTACAGACCCGGGTCTTTAACGAGCACGAGTGAGACCGGTGTTTGTGCAACAAGGTCCGACATCGCGCCTGCGTTGAGAAATCGATTGACGAATCGTTCTTGCGAAAATAAGGGCTCAATCGAGCGCAGGATGTTGCCGCTGAGATAAAGACCACCACGAGCACAAAACGTGATGGCAAGGTTGGTACAGTAAGCCGCCAAAATGTGAAGATAGAGCTCGATGGTTTCTTCGCAATCGGCTTGGGCGCCCTCGCGAGCCTGTGACGTAATGGCTTCGGCGGTCATCGGCGAATACGGACGGCCATTCATTTGTGACAGCGCCTGATGGATCAGCGGGATTCCTGGCCCCGCGAGCAACATTTCCATCGACACGAAATCATGGCGACGACTCAATACCTTGAGTAATTCACGCTCGCGGCGACTCGCCGGCGCAAAGCGCGCATGGCCACCTTCACTGTCGATGATATGCGGCTCGCCCTCCACTTCCGTCATCGCCGCCACACCCAATCCAGTACCCGCGCCAACCACCACCTTGCGGACGCCTGTTCGCACACCCTCATGCAAAACGCGTGTTTCATCCGCTGACAGCTGCGTAATGGCATGCGCAACGGCTGTGAAGTCGTTAACAATTTCGAGCTTTTTGAGGTTGAGCGTTTTTTGCAGCTCTTGCGCCGACAGCGTCCAGTTCAGATTGGTGAACTGCACGGTGCCATCGTCGACCGGTCCCGCCGCCGCAATACAAGCGCGATCGGGGAGATTGCGGCCCAGATAATTGCGATAGGCGATAACCGTTTCAGCCGGACCGTCAAAATCGGCGCATTTGAATACTTTGATGTCGACCAGCGCGCCCCGCCCTGACTCTGGTGATTCGGCCACCAAAGCAAAACGGGCGTGCGTGCCGCCGATATCGGCAACAAAACGCGAATATTCGGGCGAGTATTCGCTGATCGGGCCTGCATGCAAGGGTGTCTGGGATGTGCGTTCGGTCATTCGATTCAATCCATCGTGCACTCGGTGACGAGCAAGTACACTCTTTGTTATGCCTGGCGCCCTTCTTTCGGAACGCCTCATTGTCACCGGGCTATCCACACTCTAAAACCCCGGAATACCGTCACGTTATAGCAGATGTGACATCGTTGTCAATTTATCCTAGGCGTCGTTAATAATGGTCATAGCCGGAATAGCTGATACTTAAGTATCTGTTATTAATGAACTATCTAAAAAACCCTGACTATCGTTAAATCGCCCTTCCAGCCTCCCGGCAGCACTCTCAAATGACACTATTGACAACGTTATCAATTTTCGCCTAGGGTAACGAGCATGTGAGCAAACATCCTGCGTCTCAGGCTTTTGCCTACAGCAAAAAGAGTAAAACAAAACGCAGTACCGAATTTACCGTTTCGATCGCAAAACGCGACGAAAGCACTTAAAAAGAGGGGAGAGACTCATGTTCAACAAGAGCAAGAAACTACTTGCCGCACTCATCGTAAGCTTTGCGCTAGCACCGATGAGTCAGGCAGCGCTGTCGAGCTACAGCCAGGACTTTGAGAGCCTGGATGACACCGATGGCGGCGCGTTGGCTGGCGATGGCTGGCTGGTATTTGCCAACGTCTTCGATGCCGGCGGTGGCTATCTGTACGGCTACGGCCCCAACCCGGCACCCAATGGCGGTCCGGCTTTCTCGGCTGTTGCGGTCGGCCAAGGCGGTGCTGCACAAGGTAATCAGCAGATGGTGGTCTACAGTGACTACAATAATGGTGATCACGGCAATGGCAACTTGATTGAAGCCAATGTCTTCCAAGAGCAGATCATTGGTGCCGGCGACGTTGGCTCAACGTGGGAGTTTTCGTTTGACGCCCAGGTGAACGACCTGGCCGCACCCACCACATCACTCGCGTTCATCAAGACGCTCGATCCGAACGCGGGCTTTGCGCTGAGCAGCTTCTTGATCATCGACACCACGAATGTCGCAGCTTGGAACAGCTACACGATCTCGATTCTGATCAACAGCGGTCTACAAGGCCACATTCTGCAGTTCGGTTTTGCCAGCACGGCAACCAACTTCAACGCATCCGGCGTGTTCTACGACAACGTGAACTTCAGCCAGGTGCCTGTGCCAGCTGCTGTGTGGCTGTTCGGTTCCGCGCTGCTGGGCTTGTTCGCTACGCGACGCCGCGCCTAAGTTTGAAACGTCTATAAGTACCACTTAAGAAGTACTCTGTAAGAAGAAAAGTGGCGCTGCCCTCACGGGTAGCGCCGTTTTTTTTGTACATCACACAGTGTGAACCCAGTCGCGCGGGATCACACCGATCATCGAGCGACTTCAGACGTAAAGGATTGTGGCGCGAACCGCAAAATCATGTCCATTCGGTATATGATGCTCTCCACCAACCGGGCGCGCGGTGCGCCCACTCAACGTCATTACCGGGGGGAACGTTATGAACTGGGAAGAGTGGTTACCGAAGATTCAGCAGTATGGCATCGAGTATGGCGTATTGGCACTCAAAGCACTTGCTATATTTATCGTCGGCCGAATCGCGGCCGGCATTATTCGCAAAGTCGCCGATCGCCTCATGAAGCGCGGCGGTATGGACGACATGTTGCGCAAGTTTATTCGCAATATTTTGTACGCCATCATCATGACGTTTGTCATTATCGCCGCAATCAGTGCGCTCGGCATCCAAACAGCGTCTTTGGTGGCCGTGATCGGTGCCGCTGGCTTGGCTGTTGGCTTAGCGCTCCAGGGTTCATTGGCCAATTTCGCGGCGGGCGTGTTAATGATTATCTTCCGGCCGTACAAGCTTGGTGACTTGGTCAACGTGGCCAGCACCGAAGGGTTTGTCGAAGAGGTGGATGTGTTTACCACGGTGTTACGTACGCCGGACAAAACGAAAATCATCATTCCCAACGGCCAAATCATGTCGGAGCAAATCATCAACTACACTGAGTCCGAACTGCGACGCATGGAATTGGTCGTCGGTATTGGCTACAGCGATGACATTGAGAAAGCCCGCGAAGCGATCATCGCGGCGATCAAGGACGATCAGTACGTCGTTAAAGACCCAGAGCCCAAGGTGAGCGTGGCCGAACTTGGCGACAGCTCGGTCAATCTTGCGGTACGTCCGTGGGTGCGCTCGGCCGAATACGCGCCAGCCTCGCATCACCTCAATGAAGTGGTGAAGAAGGCATTGGATGCGGCGGGCGTGAACATTCCGTTCCCGCAACGTGACGTGCACGTGTTTAATCACAACAGTTAGCGCGACAACATCCGGCCCGTCGCCTC
Organism: Pseudomonadota bacterium; assembly: GCA_039028935.1. Classification (NCBI taxonomy): domain Bacteria; kingdom Pseudomonadati; phylum Pseudomonadota; species Pseudomonadota bacterium. The sequence continues at coordinate 67,747 of JBCCHD010000004.1, forward strand.
GACTCGTTCGAGCGACGGGCTTTTTTTATGGCCGTCCAGTTTATGAGGGCCTGCGCCCTGTTTACCAAAACATTCTGCTCCCGCAATACGAGAAGCCGTCGGGTGAGTGCCCGATCATCGACCAGGCTCAATAATTGGATCTCCCAGCCTTCGATACTCAACCAATGTTCGAGCCACGCGGTCGATTCGCTCGCTCGATAAATTACTCGACACCGTTCACCAACCCGCGCCAACGGGCCTTTCGGCGCGTATCGATAGCGCGTCGACATCGATGGCCAACCCGACCCGAATCGCGCGCATTTTGACTTGGAATGGCCCCTCGATCGCTCATGGCTGCCCTAGGTCGTTAGAAAATAACCATTTTATTCAGTTAGTTAGAAATATCAGGATATTTTTGATTTTTGTGTGGTGCAGCATTTTTGGCGTACATGCTCTAGACTCGGACCTCCGCTAACTAGGAGATCCGGCATGCCGAACTCTGCCGCCACACGCGAAGCCGAATATGGACTCAGACCACCACCGCGCCTGTATCAGTATGGCGAGGCCCGCGCCCCTTTTGAGGCCTTAACGTTGTTTCCAGCCGCACCTTGGTTGCTGACGATGCCGGGCGGTGACGGCCGCGAAGTGATGTTTGTTCCGGGTTTCTTAGCCAGCGACGCATCCACCTGGGCGCTTCGCAACTATCTCGACTACTTGGGTTACACCACACTGCCTTGGTCGCAGGGTCGCAACAAAGGACAACCCGAAGAAGACGCCCGCCGGTTACTCGATCATATTGAATCAGTTCGCCGCCCCGATGAGCCGATTACGTTGGTGGGTTGGAGTTTAGGCGGTGTGATTGCACGCGAAGTCGCGCGTCTTGCACCCGACTCGGTGCGCGAGGTCATTACCTACGGAACACCCATTGAAGGCGGACCGAAGTACACCTCAACCGCAGAACTGTATGAGGGCCGACGCAACCTGGATCTCGACGCACTTGAAGACTATATCCACAGCGTCAACAGTCACGGCATCAGTCAGCCGCTCACTGTGATCTACAGCAAATCAGATGGCATCGTCGGGTGGCGGGCGGCCATAGATCGCTACAATCCCCAAGCACGCCACGTGCGGGTCGCAGGCTCACATATCGGCATGGGCACCAATCCGCTGGTTTGGCGCGCGATCGCCAAAGCGTTGCATCGATCCGGTAACCGCTAAGCGACAAACACGCGGATCAACGCGGGCGGCCTATTGACCGGCTGCGGGTCCGGGTGGATTGAAGAAGTACCCCTGCATGATCACCAGATCAAAAAAGTTCACCGCGCCGTCACCATTAAAGTCCGCATCCTCACTGTCGCCGAGGAACACGCCGCTGAACAACGACAAATCAAGAAAGTTGACGATGTTATCGTTGTTCAAATCCGGATCACAGTCATTGCCAAAACCGTCACCATCCGTGTCGCGCTGACTGACATTGGCCACAGCCGTGCAGTTGTCGACGCTGTCGAGCACACCGTCCTCATCGGTATCGGCGGCGGACGAGAACTTCCAAAGATCCGTTGAGAAATTAATATTCGAACCGGTTGTATTGAAGGTCATGACCACACCCGTGAGCGGGCCATTAGTCGCCACATACGGGTCAAAACTGCCGTTACCACCCCAGTGATAACTGTTGTCATCGAACAGCTGATCGAGTTCGATCACCACTTCCTGCCAGCCACCGCCAGCAACGGCGCAGGGCCCGGTCGGACTCACGACGCAGTTAAACTGAAACTCGTCGTCCGCCCCATCGGGCGGGTTCATGACGGTTTGGTCGTTGTCGTCGTCATCCAGAAAATTGAGTTCGATCGTGTAAGACTGATTCGCGAGCGGATCAATCCAGAAACTGAAGCGACTCATACCCGACAAATCGAGCGGCATGTTGCGGCCAATGCCCCCGGCGAAACCGGATGAGCCACCAGTGCCATAGCCTACTTGGATCGCGAATTCGCCACCGACAATCGGTGGCACGTTTGAACTCGAGGCATTCAATCCACCTCCGCCAACCGAGCCATTGAAACTGAACCAATCATTACCAAATGGATCGCCGTGTTCCAGATCGTCAAAGACCAAATCCGGTGAGGTAGGCACTTCGGCAGGCAGCTCATACACGCGCACGTAGTCGATCACGTATTCCATCGGAAACACCGTGCTGCCATCAGGCGGGCCCGGCAAATTCCCGCCCACCGCCAGATTCAGCAACATATGAAAGTCGACATCAAACGGCGCTGGGAAATTGCCGTTGGTTGTATACCACGCATTTTGCGTTGCATAGAGCACATCGTCGATGTACCAACGCATTTCTCCGGCCTGCCACTCCACCGCGTAGGTGTGAAAGTCGGTGGCCGTTCCTGCCGGCAAATTAGTGGCGTTACCGGTAAACACGTTTTCGGGAAACATACCGCCGTAGTGAATCGTGCCAAACACGCGATCGGGTTGATCGCCGGTTTGTTCCATGATGTCGATTTCACCGCTGGCCGCCCAAGTGCCGTAGGCATTCGCGGATGGCAACATCCAAAACGCTGGCCACATGCCCTGCCCAGTCGGCAACTTGGCACGCATTTCAATCCGGCCGTACGTAAAATCGCCTTTGTTCAACGAACGAATGCGAGTCGATGTGTAGTTATAGCCCGCGAAGCCGTCGTTTTTGGCGGTGATCGTCAGCACGCCATCGGCCACCGTGTCGTTAACACTGGTGTAGTACTGCAGCTCGTTATTGCCCCACCCGGGAATACCGTAGAGTTGGCCATTTCCGATCATGTAGCTCCACTTCGTTTGATCGAGTTCGGTGCCATCAAATTCATCCGCCCACACCAACGGGCAGTCGGGATCGAATGCGCAGTTTGCCTGAGCGCTGCCGGTCATCACCGCCAGAAGGACAAGACACAACGTCTGTACGAGTGGTTGCCCGAAGGGCGGCAAGGTCGAGTGTTTCATAGGACATTACTTCCGAATTAGAGGGGTTCGCGGACCCCTGAACCTGATCGCGTACCGATATTGCGGCATTTATCCCGATATCGTTGTTTTTATTGGCTATTTGCACTTGCCCTGCGGTGAGCGACCGCTTGGATAGAGCTTAGCTTAGTTTTCCTTATCGTATCTTAACTTTTTGTTTTACAAAGCTTGTTTCGACATAAATGGCGCGCAACCAGCGACGTCGACATTTCAATGCGCGTCCTCCGGACACCCTGGGCGGCCGCTTAATCCGAGCCGACAGAGTATGTCGCGGCGCCAGTGAAGCCGCAGTGACAACGTTGTCGGCTGAGGCCCTACGGCGGTCAAGTTTCACCGGCTGCACTGTAATCAATAAATAAAACATATGCTTATGTTTTGACATGGCCGTCGGTCATCGGCTGTGGCAAGCATTCGACCCATCGACCTTCTGCTGGCCCGTTTACCTCACACTAACCATAGGTGACAACGTTGTCAATCTAATGCCCGTAAAGGGCGAGCCGGGTCTGGCGCACGGTACTTTCGCGTAACGATGCGTGTCGATGGTGTTTACTAAACGCACACACTAATCCATGCGCCGCCGACCCGACTGGTCGGTGCGTGAACATCCCCAGCCCGCTTGATCGCCCGTCTCTGTGCTTAGCGCAACCCTTTGAGGCGGTGGTGCGTCATACTCATAAAATGCCCTTCTGCATTTCATCTATTTGTTTTTGAGGTACTACTATGCGCACGATTCATCGCACCCGGCTGCTCTTTATTGCATTTTGTGGTTTCGCCCTTAACGCCATGGCATCCGACAACTGGGTCGAGACAAGCAATGCCAATGCGCAAATTGTTCTGAAAGCCATGGCCAAATACAGTCCCGAGGGAGCCGGTAGTCTCGGCGTGGATGGTCTCGACGAAGACATCAGTGTCTGGGACAAGGGGATTTACAAACGCTCTTTGGCCGACTTTGATGAAACGCTCAAAGCACTGAACAAAAAGCTCGATGACGAAACTCACCCGACCGTGCGTCAGGATCTTCAGATTCTCATCAAAGCGATTGAAGACAGCCTGACGTCGACCAAACTCGATCGCGACAACATGCTGCCCTATTACAATGTATCGAGCACGGTCTTTAGTGGTATTCGCGGCCTTATCGATCCGCAGATCCCTGCGGAACGCTACCCCGCTGCCATCGTGCGACTCAAGAAATACGCCGGCATTGAACGCGGCTATACGCCCATTGTGGAGCACGCCATAGCACGCACCAAAGAACGCTTCAAAGTCAAAGGTCTGGTTGGCCCCTACAAGGGCGAAGTCGAACAAGACCTGGAACGCAGCGCGACGTTTATCACCGGTATCAAAGAATTATTTGAGGGCACAGAGCTCACCGGCTGGGAAGAGGCTTACGAAACATTGGCCAAACAGCTCAACGACTATAACGATTGGGTACGCGCCGAAATGCTCCCTCGCGCTCGCGAGGATTACCGCCTACCGAATGTTATGTATCGCGACGCGTTGAAAAATTGGGGCGTGGACGCGGATCCAGAAGAGCTCATTAAGCGAGCCACAGCCGGCTATATGGACATCCGCAATGAAATGGAGGCGCTTGCGCCACTGGTTGCGCAAGAAAAAGGCTATGAAACAAAAGATTATCGTGAGGTGATCCGACTTCTAAAAGAAGACCGCGTCACGGGTGACGCATTGCTGCCGTTCTATCGAGATGTCTTGGGCGAACTTGAAGACATCATTCGTGCTGAGCGGCTCGTGAGCCTTCCGGAGCGCGAGGCCGGTATTCGCATCGCGACGGCGGCGGAAACAGCGCGACAGCCGGCCGCTCACCTGGATGTGCCACGACTGATCGGCAATACCGGTGAATACCCAACATTTGTTATTCCATTGCTAGAGCAAAACGAGGACGGTACCTGGCCCGAATCGGACGATACATACAAAGCCGGGGCATGGACACTCACCGCGCACGAGGCTCGACCGGGTCACGAACTGCAGTTTTCGAGCATGATCGAAGGCGGCGTGTCGATTACTCGGGGCGTCTTTGCGTTCAATAGTGCGAATGTCGAAGGTTGGGCGCTGTATGCCGAAGCCATCGCGAAACCCTATATGCCGCTCGATGCGCAAATGATCTCTCTACAGTACCGCTTAGCCCGCGCGGCGCGAATGTACCTCGATCCGATGTTGAACTTAGGTCGAATCACACCCGAGGAAGCCAAACGTATCCTCAAAGAGGATGTGGTGCTAGGCGAAACCTGGGCCCAGAACGAGATCGAACGCTACACCTATCGTATTCCAGGTCAGGCGACCGCGTACTATTACGGGTACCTCAATCTGCAAGCACTTCGAACTCAAACAGAAATCGCCATGGGCGAGGCGTTCGACGCTCAAGCTTTCCACGACTTTATTCTCGCGCAAGGACTGTTGCCGCCAGACATCCTTGCGCAGGCCATTAGAGAGAAGTTTGTGCAAATGTAAACAAGGCCTTATCCAGCCCTAAGGCGCGTTTGGAGCTCGCTTCATTCGCGCCTTTTTGTGTTGATCGATCGATTGCTCCGTATGCTAAGGTGTCGGGCCGCGTTGCGTACACAGCGGGCGAGGGTTAATGGCCCGATCAGGAGAGGCACATGGCAGGGGGATGGGCGCGCGACGGCGCCGTTCAGGAACAAATTGACGCAAGCGTTGAAGACGCCGTTAAACGCGCGCGCAGTCAGCTCGCCCGTGGCCCAGGACGCGAGCCCTGTGAAGAGTGTGACGAACTCATTCCCGACGCTCGCCGTAAGGCCGTGCCCGGTGTCACGCTCTGCGTTCAGTGCCAAGAAGAACTCGATGCCAGTCGACTCACTCAATCGGGTATCAACCGACGCGGCAGCAAGGACAGTCAGCTGCGCTGAGCCTGTTCCGCGACACGACTCCTAGTCTGCACAATGTCGCCAAGACAACCGCGCATCGCACCGCGACGCCAAACTAACAAGCGCTCTTGACCCACTGTCTGCTCACGCCAATCCACCTTGCCGGATAACGCCTAGCGCCCAAACACGATACGTTCCGCGGCGGTCGCCTCGATCGTTGGCCAGTCGAGAACCAGACCGATGCCAGGCGTCGTCGGTGCGTGAACCGAACCATCCGGTTCGAGTGGAAACCGCGAACACCCCGCTAAATCGAAATCATGACGCGGCACGGGTACCTCAAAAAACGTGGAATTGTTCTGACCCAACGCCAAATGGAGATTCGCCGCCGTCGAAAACGATCCACCCCACGATTGCAATTCCACGTTCAAGCCGGCCTTTTTGGCCAAATTGAAAATGCCGAGCGCGGGCGTAATGCCGCCCGCGGTCGCCGCATCAATCCGTAACGCGCTCCAACACTGCGCGTCGATGGCCTGAGCCAGATGCGCCTGATCAACCACGCTATTACCGGCCGGTAAGATCGGCGTATCGACTTGTGCCTGTAGGCGCCGATACGCCGCCCAGTCATGATCATTAAACGGCGCTTCGAGCCAAAGAAATTCGGCATCAGACGCGACCTTCGCAACCGCCAGCGCCGCGTCTTCGCTATACAACTCTTCCGCATCGAACATAAACTGACAGTCACTGTGTGCAAAGGCTGCTGTTACGGCCTCAATTAGCGCGATGTCGGACTCCGCCGTTGATTTGTAATGAAATTTAAACCGGCCAAAACCTTGGGACTGTAAACTCGATATGAGCTCGATGTACTGTTTTGGCGTATCCATAACCGGCACGCTCGCATAGCAGGGAAGCTGATCGCGTGCATTACCCAGCAAGGTATAAAGCGGCTTGCCACATCGCCTTGCCAGTAGATCCCACAGCGCGATATCCACCACGGCCAGCGCGGGATTAGACACTCCCGGCCTGCGCTGGCTCATCCACCGCCAATGGTCGTCCACCGACCGAGATTGGCTATTGAGAAGCCCAACGATGAGCGGACGCAGGCTATGCGCGACCGACAAATCCGCTCCGAATTCGGTGAACGTGCAAACACTTCCACCGCCCACGAAACCGTCTTCATCCTCGACCTTGACAATGGTATCCGTGTTCAACACCTCGGGCATGACGGGCGACCAGGCGTACTCTGGCGGGGATTGAACTACGACGTATACCGTCACACGAGTGATGGCGGCAAGTGGGTTAGGCGCGTGGCTCGCTGAGAAACTCGTGTTCATTTTCAGATACATCCGTCCACTTCAAGTCACGATGCAGTGTATAAAAAAACACCCGCCAGAGGCGGGTGTTTTCGGTTTCTTTATGTGACGCGATGCGCCACTGGTTGTGCGATACGTCGACTAAAAGTCGTACTGAAAGCCAAAACGTATCTCATAACGTGAGGCATCGCCCACTCGGCTCTCAGGCGTACCAAGCTCAAGCGTGCGAGGGAAATTGTGCTGATACAGCACGCCCCAATCGTCATTCAGTAAGTTGGTCAGGTTATCAACCACCATAAACACACCCACTTCATGACCTTCACGGAACCCAGGAAAATCGACGTTCAGGCGCATATCGACCTTCCGCCACCAAGAACCGGTTTCAGTATTACGACCGTCTCCCGGACGCAAAACGTTGTCGCGGAAATCGAGGAACGGCGTGAAGCCAAACGGATCGATCGTGCCATTGAATGCATAGCTAAACGGACGACCGGAATTCGCGGCACCATAGAACGACAACGTGGCATCGTATTTATCCAAAAACGTACGACGATAGTTAGTCGTGAACGTGAAACGATGTTTGATGTTGTAGTTGGAGGTGGATCGAATGTCTTCCTGTGGGTCAAAGAATGCGCGGTTCTGATAATTAGAAAACGCCACCGAACTCGTCATTGGGCTGACATCCTCTGCATCGCTGTAGGCATACCCGACGGTAAAATCGAAGCCATTTTCGAATGCTTTGGCTAGGCCAAGCGAGAAATTCAGCGAGCGGTTGCCCACATTACTGTTCGTCAGCACAAAGCTGGGCTCTCGAACCGAATCGTAAATCGGGTAGCCGTCCGGGTTGGTGCCGGTCTGCTCCAAATCACCACGTAAGACAATCGCCGAATCCTGACCGTCTGTGTACAGAAGATCGGCACTCAATACATAGTCCTGAGGAAGGATGTGCGTCACGCCCAGCGCGTATTTCCACTCGGAGGGCAGATCAAAATCCGGGTCCAGGTAGTTAATCTCGAAGTTGTCGCCAACCCCCATTGCCACAGCATTGAACAGCTCAGAGGGCACGCCATAACCGGGACCATTGGGTACGCCATCTTCGAGACCGAGGTAGACCACATCGGCATCAAACAGCGAACGCGAGCCATCGGTGTAACCGAATGAGCGGCCGCGCTGGCCGAACTGAAGCACGTTGTTGGCAGAATAATTGTTGGATAACCACACGTTCGGGTCGCCGCCTGAGTACAGGCCGATACCACCTCTGAACGTCGTGTTGTCACTGTACTCATAGGTAAAGCCAAATCGCGGCTGCAGCAAACCTTCGCCATCCACCGTGTTCGAATTGGAAAAACCGTAGTCGGCCAAAAACGTCGCGTTCTCGGCCGGTGCAACATCGGTGCCGTACCAGTCGTAACGAACACCCGCCACGATCGTTAGACGATCAGTCGCAAGAAACTCATCCTGAAAATACAGTGTGTTGAGCTCGTAGCCCCAATCGGCCGCTGCATCCAGCGGGTTGTTGGAGGGGGCGTTGTTGTAGTAAATCGCGTCGGCAAAGCCATTGCGGAAATTTTCAATGCCATCGAAGCGAATTTCGGTTTCGGTGTGTTGCACAAAGAGGTTAAACACATCAAATTCTTCGCGTTCGTAGCCAAAGGTAAATTCGTGATCACCCCAGAGGTACTTGCCTTTTAGCGCAATCGTATCCACGTCATAGCTCAATTGATTGGACTGACGACTGTCATCCCCACCCAAGTACACGTCAACATCGTCGAGCTCTACGCGAATTTCACCGAAATCCGTACCGCCAACCGTGAGCTGACGGTTGTCCAGATCGACGCGAGCCAGTCGAATTTCCGTCGAGAAATTGGACGTCCAATCGGAATAGAGTGTCGCGGCGTAGGAATTGAGCTCGGCACCGCGCTCATACAGATGATTTTGAAATTCAAACTCATCCAGATCGCCGTCCGCCGTCGAGAAGTTTTCGCCATCGTTATAGTTGTAGGTGAACGCCACACGCTGACGATCGCTGATATTCCAATCCAGCTTAATTAGAAGCTTGTCATCTTCATGATCCAAACTATCTGGGATGCCGCCTGGATCGTACTGGTACAGCGTATTCGCGATCTGCACAATCTCATCGAGCTCTGCCTGGGTAACGGCCACTTCGTTCACCGCCCCCGAGCCAATCGGTCCGCGGTCAAATAGATTAGCGCCTTCGAGTTTTTCGTACGCCGCGAAGAAGAACAGACGATCCTTGATGATAGGTCCACCAAAGGTGATTCCGTATCGGGTTTCGGTGTAGTCCCCGGAAGTGATGCTATCGCCTTCGAGACTGTCCGCTCGCAAGCTGTCGCTCGTGTAGTCGACAAAGGTTGAGCCAAAAAACTCATTGCCGCCTGACTTGGTCACCGCATTGATGTTGCAGGCAGAGAAACCGCCGTATTCCACATCAAACGGTGCCAATTCCACGGCCACTTGATTGATCGCGTCGTAGGAAAACGGAATGCGTTCGGTCGGATACCCGTTGGCATTAAGGCCAAACGAATCGTTGAGACGCACACCGTCAACGGTGAGACTGTTGAAACGAGGGTTTTTACCACCACACTGCACGGCATTGATGCCCCCACGCGATTCATCGACATAAATACGCGCATCCGCCCGAATAACGTCAGTGATATTTCGGTTGATCGCAGGCGCGAGCTCGAGCTCTTCGAGTCCAAACGTGGAACTCGGGCCGACCGCAATCTCACTGACGACCTGACGGGTGCCGACCACCATGACTTCTTCAGTAAAACCGGAACTGGCGAGATCGAAATTGACAGCGGCGGTTTTACCGAGATTGAGCGAAACACCCTCAACGCGCTCGGAGCCAAAACCGTCGCTCGACACGCTAACACTGTAGTCGTAGCCGACCGGCAGGTTGCGAATCGCAAACTCACCGTTGACATCGGTGACAGCGGAACGGGTCAAACCCGACTGCTCGTTGCGAACGGTCACGACCGCGTTCGCAATCGCGTCACCGCTGTCCGAGGTGACTGTGCCGCGAACCGCAGAACTGGTGGTCTGAGCGTGTGATGAAAGCGGCAACGCCAGTAGCAATACCGCCAGTAACGCGGCAAAGCGACCAAGCCGCGAGCTGGATACAGGATTAATCATAGTTAAGCCTCAAAACGATTAAATGAAATCGATTCATCAGAGCGCTAGTCTGACTGATGCGCAAAATTGGATAGAGTGAGCGAGCGTTCTTGTCGACGTTAACCTACATCACATCTAACAAAGCGCGGCGGCGGTCTTCGCCAAACGCCTGATGAAGCAAGTTATTTCCCCAAAGATGTTGGAAGATGAACTGGCCGGAGCCCCAATGCCTCCGACGGTGACGATCCTTCGTACTGCGTACTCTAAAGCGTCACTGCGAATGATACAAACGGATTGTTGCGGATTTCTGACACACTCAACGATCACCGTTGCGGCGAGCGTGTATCGCTCAACGTCATTCGCGCGCGTTCCCGTTGCATTTTCACGACATTAGCGTCGATTCAAAGAATCGGGATTAAAAAAAAGCCCTTCAACCGAAAGATTGAAGGGCGAGTATTTAGAAGAAGCCCGGCGTTTATTATGCTCTTTTTTGCCTCTTCTCCTCTTCTCCTTGGGGGGACCAGAGTATTTCCGTTGCACGTCGCTCTGCGCGTTGTCGAGCATGCCGAGTCCGTTTCACTCGTCATACTCGTTTCCCGTTGGCTGAAACACCTGGCAGGCCCGCGGGAGCGCGTCTTGTTGGCGGCTTTTACTGTCTACAAAGCAAGTCTTGGGCCAAGTTTGAGCTAACCCGCCCGAAATGCCCGATATCAGGCATTGGCTTATAAAAACTGTGAAGCGGTTCACACTATTGTGGCGATTTTCGTTGCGGTATCGGTGATTCGTGACGAGTCGTTCATAGCGAAAAAAAGTGATTTGTAAGAGAATTCGACGCTCTCAACACCCCGATGCCCATTCAGCGTGGGTTCAACACCTGCGCGTCATACTCACTCAACTGCTATAGGGAAGATGGCTTATGAACTATCGATTGCACTACTTACTCGCCTGCCTCGGCGGTGTGAGTCTTTTGACGAGCTGCGCGTCTTTGAGTCCCGAGGAGTGCCTGGCTGCTGACTGGCGTGCCATCGGCTACGAGGACGGGCTGGTCGGCAGCGCGGGACGTTTAGCGGCCCACCGCAAGGCGTGCGCCAAAGTGAGTGTCACGCCCGATCTCGATGAGTATGAGCGCGGTCGAACAGAAGGCGTGCGTCGCTTCTGTATCCCGACCAATGGCTTTGAGGCGGGTCGTCAGGGTCGTCAATACGAAGGCGTGTGCCCCAGCGACTTGGAAAGCGCATTTCTCGAGGCGTTTGAAGACGGGCGCGCCTTATACGCGCTAGAGCAAATCGTGGACGATATCGAAGATCGCATCGACGATATCGAACGCGACATCGAGCAAGACGAGGATGCGATACGCGATTTAGAGCGCGAACTCGTCGACAACCCCGGCGACGCGAACAATCGTCAGCGCCTCGTGGATGATATTCGGCGCAAATCGCAGGACACGGAAGCGCATCGGATCGAGCTGGTTGTGCTCAATCGTGATCTGGTCGCCGCCGAACGCGATCTGGATGACTATCTGGACTTTCTCGGCGATAGCTACCGCTAGACGCGGCGCGCGCTCATCGGGCGGGTGCGAATGCGGCGCTCGCCTAAATCGCGTCCACGTCGCGCGACAAGAAAGCGGCTCGCTCCGATACTGCGTTGAGGAGATCGGAACCCGTCGTTAGCCCGATCGGGCCAAAAAAGCGCGGACGGCCGACGCCGTCGGGATGGCCGTTTGCGCACCGAGCTCGGTGCAGGCCAAGGCTGCCGCGGCCTGAGCCACACGTGTCGCAGCCGGTAGTGTTTGGCCAGCGGCCAGCTGGGCGGCGAGCGCACCACAGAACGTATCGCCCGCCCCCGTCGTATCGATCGCCTCTACTTCAAACCCCGGCTGTCGTAGACCCACACCCTCCTCACTGAGGTACACACCGTGCGGACCGAGTGTTACCACGCACTCGCGAACCCCCAGTGCGTGAACGACCGAACAGGCCCGCCGCAATGCCTCGTCGCCTGCGGGCTGGCCAGTTCGCAATCCAGAGGTCGCATTCGAGCCTGATGGACCAGACACCGGATCGTCCATGCGCGCCAGAAGATGCGCAAGCTCAATTTGATTGACCACAAGCGTGTCGACTCCCGTCAGCTCCAGGCGATCCAGTGCGCCGACCGGTGCGGCGTTGAGCATGTGTCGGCCGGCAGGAAGGCTCAGTGCCTTACGGACGGTCGCAACCGGAATTTCAAGCTGCATCAGCACCACGGCGGCACGTTCGATGACCGCCTGCGCCGGCGCGAGCAGCGTGGCGTTGCACATTGCGTTGGCGCCCGGCGCCACGCCGATACAGTTTTCTCCGTCCGCGTCGACAAAAATCAACGCCGTACCGGTCGGTTCAGCGCTCGGCACCATGAACTGGCAATCCAAGCCTTCAGACACCAGATTCTCACGCGCCATTCGGCCGTAGTCGTCATCACCCACCGCGCTGATGAAAGTTACCGGTGCCCCGCCCCGCGCGGCCGCGAGCGCCTGATTGGCCCCTTTGCCACCCATGGCCTGAACAAACGCACCGTCGCCGACGGTTTCACCCGGCGTCGGTAAGTGAGCGACCTGCATCACTAAATCGATGTTGGTACTGCCGATCACCACCACCGAGCCGGTTGACCCGCTCATGTCATATTCGCTCCGCGGTAGACGGGGGACGTTGTCATACCAAGCGCGCCATCACGGTTCGGTATTCGTCGAGCACCGCCTCACGGTCAACGTCGACACAGACGTCAACCAGCGGACGGTCTTGCCAAGCGGACACAAACCAATCCTGCTCGCCTTCAGACAAGATTGTCTGGCCGGCGCCGGCGCCGGTCGTCGGAACGCGAATTTGACCACGAACCGTATCAAATAACGTTGGTTTTACTGCGTATATCGCCGCCGACGAGTCGTGTACGTAGCACCCGTTAAGTCCTCGCCACTCACGATGAAATCCCGTGTAGACGCGGCTGATTTGGTAAATAAACTCGCCGACTTCGCCGGCCGTGCGACGGAGCGAATCAAAGTCGTCATCCGTCATAAACACTTGTTGTGTAACATCGAGGCCGACGAGTGTCAGCGGCATCGGCGCGCCAAATACCTCGTCCGCTGCGATCGGATCGCCAAAGACGTTTGCCTCAGCGACCGGTGATACGTTGCCCGAGTGGCCATGCCGACCGGTGGCACCACCCATTATGATCACCTGCTTGACCGCTCGCGCAATGCTCGGTTCACGGCGCAACGCCAACGCCAAATTGGTCAGGCGACCGACGGTGATAACCGTAATTTTGCCGGGATTGGCCATCACTGTTTCCGCGATATAGTCCGCCGCGTGTTGCGACTCGGGCTGGCGCCTCTTGACCACCGGCCCAATATTGCCGAGTCCATCCTGGCCATGAATCAACGCAGGTGGTGGCAAAGGATTGGTGCCATCAAGACCCACCCCCTCACCCACATACACGGGCGCATCGATACCAAAGCGCTCACCCATATACAGCGTATTGCGTGTAGTGAGTTCAACCGGCGCATTCCCAACCCCAGTACAAATACCCCGTAATCGCACTGACGGTGAACCGTGGAGATACAGCAGGGCCATCGCGTCGTCCACGCCCAGATCCGTATCGAAAATAACGTCCAACACAGGGGCAGCCTGTATCATTAGTTGCGCGCCTCACGCAACTCGGCCAGCCGCTGTTTTAAATAGCCGTCCGCCGTATATCGCTCGGACAGCACCACATCGGGCCGCGGGTGCAAAAACAACGGCAATGAAATCCGTGATCGATTGTGATCCGCATCCGGAGGATTGATCACTCGATGGGTTGTGGATGGAAAATAGCCGTCCGAGGCCTCTTGGAGCATATCGCCGGTGTTGATAATCAGGCTGCCAAAATCACAGGGTACGTCCATCCAAGAACCATCCCGCCGACGCACCTGGAGACCGGGTTCCTGTGAGGCGGGCAAAATGGTGATGAGATTAATGTCCTCATGCGCTGCAGCACGAATGGCACTCGGTAATTCATCTCCCTGAAGCGGCGGATAATGCAATATACGCAGCATCGACTGTTCGGAATCGACGAGCATATTCGGCAGCGGCTCGGAATAGGCCTCGCGGACAGCGGTGGGGCTGTGGGCCTCGATCCACCCGAGCAATTCGGCGGCAAAGGCACTGGTCGCGTCAAAATAGGCCAGTAGCTCATCACGCAGGTTGTCGGGGCATTGTCCCCATGTGTAAAACTGAAAGTACTCTTTGATATCCCGGATATCGCTGTGTTTAGCGGCTTCCGCTTCCTCGATCGGGAAAAAGCCGTCATGCGCGGCGGTTTTGAGGTAATCGTGCTTGCGCTGATCGTCGAAAAATCCTTTCCAAGACGAGTAGATAGCATTGACCTGGTCGTGCTGCAGCGGGTGCTCGGTGAGGACGCCGAAACCCGTTTCTCGCAGACTGTCGACGAAACGTTGCGGTGCATCCCCGTCGGTATAGCAAATCGCGTCCAATTCCATGGGCGAATCATAACAAACGGGCGGCCCAAAATGCGGCGACGCCACACCGCCTAAGACTCTGTCTACTTCAGGGGTTGTACTTGTCGGGATTTCTTACAAGAATGTCATACTATGTGAAACGGATTCACTCATAACTAATTTTAGTTGTTTTAATACAGGCACTTATCGTTTTTGGCACGGTGTATGCATAGTACAGACCACGAAACACCTATTTCCGTTCGCGCAAACGAACATTTACTCCGTTTAGATTAGGATTATTACAATGAAAATAAGTAAGTTTTTCACAGGTATGATCGCATCGCTGGCTGCAGCGTCTGTGTTCGCTATTCCTGTTGTGCTCGACATCACGTTTGACGATTTCCCGAACGAAACCTCTTTCGGTATCTGGGATGACTCAGCACTGGTTGGCGATATCTTCGCAGGTATCCCTTACGACGTTGACGCCAGCTCACCAATCGGCTTCGGCGACGGCTTCGTTCTTCCTGGCGACTTCGCCGGTGAAGGCCCTGGTCCTTGGCAGTTCGTTTGGGACCTGGAAGAAGGTGAGTACTTCTTCGCAATCTTTGATTCCTTCGGCGACGGCATCTGCTGCGGCTTCGGTAACGGCGAATACACGCTGACCGTTGACGGCGTTGAAGTGTTCTCAGGTGGCGAGTTCTTCGACATCGACCCTGTTGACGACAACGGCAACTACATCGGCAGCTTCACCGTTGCTGCAGCAGTTGCTGAGCCAAGCACCCTCGCTCTGCTGGGTCTTGGCATGATCGGTCTGGCTGTGGCACGTCGCCGCGCCTAAGGTCGAACTGCAATACCAAGAAAGCCCCGCCTTGTGCGGGGCTTTTTTGTGCCCGCTCGTCGCATAACGTAATCTTGGTCCCTCTATCTTGTTCGGAATCACATTCAATATGACCCTTTTCCGCCTTGCTCGCGCGAACCCAACCACTCTGCGCACAATCCTTCTCGGCCCGATGCTGTTTGTTCTGCTCGCGGCCTGCGGTCCGAGCATCGATTTACCTGAGTTACCCGCTGTCGACACCAGTGCGTTGCTGGCGGACGTTGCGGATCAGCTCGACGCCAATCGAGCGCGGGTCGAAAAATCCCCTGGGAACGCCACGCTAGCTGGCCGTTACGGTCTGGTGCTCGCAACCTATGGACGCGATGAAGCCGCGGATGTCGCCTTTCAGCGCGCCCGATTGCTGGAGCCCGATGAAGCGCGCTGGGCGTTTTATCACGCCTTTGTGTTGCGCCGCTTGAGTCAGCCCGATGCGGCCCTTAGCGCCATCGAGGCCGGCCTGTCGGCGCAACCCGATCAAATCGACCTAGTGGTGAAGCGTGGCGAGCTGTTGTTTGATCTGGCGCGTTTCGACGAGGCAGAGGCCAACTTCGACCAAGCGCTGAATCGCAATCCCAAGTATCCGCTTGCGCAATACTACAAAGGTCGCATTCACATGACTCGGTCCGAGTGGCCTGAGGCGATCAAGCGGTTCGAGAATATGATCCAAGACGGCATTTTGGTTAACGAAGTGCATTTTAACCTCGCCACGGCCTATCGAATGAATGGCGACGCAGCGCTCGCCGAAGAGCAGCTCGCGCTCTCGCAAGGAGACAGCCAACTGAAGATTGCCGGCTTTGATCCGGTCAATATGAAGTTCGACACCCTGAATGTGGGCGACCAGCCTCACGTGCTGCGTGCGGCACGGCATTACCGAAGTGGCAACCTGAATGAAGCCATCGCTGAACTGCGACTCGCCTTTGACAAGAACCCAAATAACGCCGCGACCCACGCTAATTTAATTCGTATGTATGGCCAGAGCAGACAACTCGACAAAGCCATTGAGCACCACGAGCTTGGCAAGGCGATCGATCCCAACTATGCCTTGCTCGACAGCAATATGGGTTTTGCTTACGCCTCGTCCGGCGATTTCGCAAACGCCGTCGACGCATTGACTCGCGCTGCCGAGCAATCGCCCAATGACGCGGCGATACAGGCCGAACTCGGCTTTGCCTTGGGCAAAACAGGCCGGCTTGACGAGGGCATCGAGCGCATGCAGCAGTCGCTGGAACTCAATGCCAATAATCGCGACTTGCGCTTTATATTGGGCGAGGCGATGGTCAAACAACGCCGTTTTCCAGAAGCCATCCAACTCTTCGAATCGGCCTTCGTACCCGGCGACCCCAAAACAGTCGCTATCATGCGTGCGTTAGCGCGCACCCATATGCTCTCGAGCAATCCGAGCGCCGCCGCGGCCACGTTAACCGATGCCATCGAACTTGCCGATTCGCTCGGCAAACCGGATATGGTTGAGGCACTCGAGGCCGATCTCGAGCGGGTGACCGTGGCTAGCTCGCCGAACTGATTCAACTGGGTTTGCCGACATACTATCGATGGCTCATAAGACTCTTGCGCAACGTTCGCCTTCCCGGCAACCCACAGCGAATCCTTTCGCCAGCAGGCTCGTCATAGCGCTTTTATGCCTACTACCGTTGGCCTGCAGCGAACAACCCAATCCGCGCACACAGGACGGCCAACACGCGGAGCTCGGTGCGGCCGCCAGCGGGCCAACACTCACCACGCCAGCGTTCACCGACATTGCTGAGCAGTCTGGATTGTCTTTTTTTCACCACAGCGGCGCGACCGCGAAGAAGTTCTTTCCAGAAATTATGGGCAGTGGCGGCGCGCTCGTGGATTACGACAACGACGGTGATTTGGATGTCGTCTTAATTCAGAGCGGTCGCATCAACCAAATTGATGACCCTCTTTTTCCCTTCGTTGACTCAACCAACCATGTCCAGCTCTTTCGCAACGATCTGCATCACGGCGCGCCGACGTTCACCAATGTGACTGATACAAGCGGTCTTGTGCTCGAGGGTTACGGCATGGGGGTGGCAACGGGCGACCTCAACAACGACGGCTATGCCGACCTGTATCTCACTAACGTTGGCACCAACGCGCTTTTTATCAACAACGGCAATGGCACCTTCACCGAGGCCGATGCGGGGATCGCGGATGATGACGCCGGCTGGTCCACCTCCGCGAGCTTTCTCGATTACGACCTCGATGGCCATCTCGATTTATTCATCACGCGCTATGTCGACGTTGACCTTGTAACGGGGCGCCGCTGCACCAGCAACGATGGCCAGCGCGACTACTGCTCGCCTGATGTGTACGTGCCATTGACC
Organism: Pseudomonadota bacterium; assembly: GCA_039028935.1. Taxonomy (NCBI): domain Bacteria; kingdom Pseudomonadati; phylum Pseudomonadota; species Pseudomonadota bacterium. The sequence goes on from JBCCHD010000004.1 coordinate 85,686, forward strand.
GATCTATTGCTTAAAGGTGACGGCTCAGGACGTCTTTCACCGGTTGAACGGTGGCATGCCGGCGGTCCGGCACCGAGCACAGGGCTTGGTGTGATTGCCGCGGATTTCAACAGCGATGGCTGGACCGACCTGTATGTCGCTAACGACAAAAAGGCCAACCAGCTCTGGATCAACCAAGCCAACGGCCTGTTTGAGGAAACGGCCGTGATGAACGGCAGTGCGTTTGACGCGAACGGCAAAGCCGAAGCGAGCATGGGTGTCACCAGCGGCGATGTCGACGCAGACGGTGACGAAGATCTGTTTATCACGCACCTTAAAGGCGAATCCAATACGCTGTACTTGAATCAAGGTAACGCGATGTTTATCGATTCGACCATTGTCTTTCGGTTGTCGTCCAACAGCTTACCGTCAACCGGGTTTGGTACCGGATGGATCGATCCGGATAACGATGGCGACCTCGACCTATTTGCCGCGAATGGGGCCGTCATGATCGAGTCTAGCCAAATCAACACCGAGCCCTTTCCCTACGTGCAGGCGAACCAGCTTTTCGAGCAGATCGAGGGCTTAAGTTTTGTCGACGCCAGCGCCCCGGCAGGCTTTGCCGATGAACGCCCTGAAATCAGTCGAGGTGCGGCATTTGGCGACATTGATAACGATGGCGACATCGACATTCTCGTCACGAACAACGAGGGGCCCGTGCGTTTGTTGCGTAACGATCAATCCCATAACCATGCCTGGCTAGGCATCAGTGTACAGGGGGTCACCGCCAACCGGGACGCGGCCGGCGCACGCGTGGGCGTCGAACGGAACAATGCACCGACTCTGTGGCGCCGGGTCGGCACCGACGGCAGCTATCTGTCGGCCAATGACAAACGCGTACTGATCGGCCTGGGCGTCGATCCCTCGCTATCCGGTCTTGTGGTGAGCTGGCCAGACGGTCAAACCGAACGTTTTCCTACGCCGACGCTAAATACGTTTATCACCCTGGTGCAAGGCGAGGGGCTGGACTTTTCCAGCGCTGAGCGCGACGTGAGCGGTACACCCTAACTCGCCACTCGACTGCGGTGTTCGCAGCACTGATTCTGGTGCCAAGATTGATCGAACACATAAACGTGAACGGAGACACGCGGCATTCACGAGTACAAAGGGTATGATCAGTGCATGAACATCCAGACCCATTCGTCTGAGGCCGTCTTCCAGCTGATCAGCACGGCATGCCGTCGCGGGGCAATTCAAATGCGAACGACACTCTGCACGCTATTGTTGTGTCTGTCCACAGGCTGCGCCAAGGTCCCCGAATTACCGCTGTTGCCGGTAGTCGATACCACGACGCTGCTGCCGGTCGTGGCCTCGCAGCTTGACGAAGTCAGAGCGCGATTGGAACGACACGATCAGGACGCCAACGTCAATGGCGAATACGGCCTGGTGCTGGCTACTTATGGTCGCGACCAGGAAGCCCGCGTGGCCTTCGAACGGGCACGATTACTCGCCCCCGACAACGATCGGTGGCCCGCGTTTCAAAGCTTTGTATTGCGCCGGCTAGGGCAGCCGGACGACGCCCTCGAGGCGATTGACGCGGCACTCGCGCTCAGCCCCCACCAAGTGGATTATCACGTGCGGCGTGCCCAGCTTTTTTACGACGGTGGACAATTCGATCAAGCTCGACGTGTTGTCGACCACGTGTTGCACACACAACCCAACTATCCACTTGCCCGCTTCTATCTGGGCCGTTTGTTTATGATCGAGAACGAGTGGGAGCAGGCGATCACCCAATTCGAGGGATTATTGAAGTCGGGCATTGCGGTGGAAGAAGTGCATTTTAACTTGTCGCAGGCCCATCGCATGACCGGCAACGCCAAGCAGTCCGCCCATTTTTTAGCACTGGCGCAGCGAGGTGGCGCGCTGAAAATAAATGGATACGATCCCGTGTACATTCAGCTCGCGGGTTATAACGTCGGCGATCAGCCTCATGTCTTGCGCGCAACCCAGTACTATCGTCGCGGCAAGATTTCCGAAGCAGTCGCCGAGATGGCGATCGCACATGAAAAAAACCCAGACAACATTGGCACCCACGTGCATCTGGTGCGAATGTACGGACACAATCGTCAGCTCGATAAGGCGCTCTTTCACTACGAGGCCGCCCGCAGCGTCGATCCGGAATTTAATCAACTCGACAGCAACTTGGGTTTCGCCTATCGCATAGCGGGAGACGATACAAAAGCCGCCGCCGCCTATCAGCGCGCCATTCGGTTGTCGCCATCAAGCGCGGATTTGCACACACAATTGGGGTTGGCGCTCGTGGGCGCGGGACAGAGCGAACTGGCCATTGCGCCCCTTAGCCGCTCACTCGAGCTTGCACCGGGTAATCGACGCGTGCAAATAGAACTGGGGGAATTACTGCTGGATCATCAGCGCTTTGAAGAAGCAATGACGCTGTTTGATCAAAGTTTAGAACCTGAAGATCAAATGACCGTAACTGTGTTGCAACGTATCGCGACGGCGCATGAGCAATTGGGTAATCCTGCTGCGGCGCGCGGCGCGCTCAGCAAAGGTCTTGCAATTGCTGAACAATACGGCAACGACCAACTGGCACAATCGCTGCGCGATAAGATCGGTCAGCTCCAATAATCCATCCGCGCGCGTCAACGAACATCGGGTCGGCTCAGTCGACATCAAACGTCGTTGCTGGGTTGGGCGTTGTGGTGAGCTGTGCGGGTTTGTTGAATACTGTGCCTCAAGCAGACGGCTTACTTTTCTGGCGCGCACAATAATCCTTAAGTGCTTCATCCACCGCTTCATCGATGGGAGGCGGCGTGTAGTCCGCCAGTAGCTGCCGATAAATCGCGTTGGCCTTTTGAGGCGCGGTCGGCTCGCCGGCTTCTTGCCACGTTTCGAAATTCCGCCAGTCGGAAATGAGTGGCGAATAAAACGCCGACTCGTAGCGTGCCTGAGTGTGCGGCGTACCGAAAAAGTGACCACCGGGACCGACGTCGGCAATGGCCTCCAGTGCCAACGTCGAATCATCGACATCAAATTGTTCCAGATACGTAGCCACCATTTGCAGCAGATCGGCATCGAGCACCATTTTTTCAAACGAGGCACACAGGCCGCCCTCCATCCAGCCGGCACCGTGCATCAGCATGTTGGTCTGCCCCATCACCGCACCCCACAGTGCAAACACCGATTCGTACGCCGACTGAGCATCCAATGAGTTGGCCGCGTTCACATTCGATGAGCGATAGGGAAGCCGATAATGCCTGGCAAGCTGGCCGCCGGCCTGGGCCGCGAGCATGTATTCGGGTGTGCCAAATGCCGGTGAGCCGGACTTCATATCGACATTAGAGGTAAACCCACCGTAGACCACCGGGGCACCGGGGCGTACCGTCTGAGCAAACGCGATACCGGCCAGCGCTTCGGCATTTTGCTGTGCTAACGCACCGGCCAAGGTGACGGGCGCCATCGCTCCCGCCAACGTAAAAGGCGTTACCACCACAACCTGATTTCGACGCGCCATTTCGATAATGCCCGTCAGCATCGGTTCGTCGAGCACCAGCGGCGAGTTAGTGTTGATAATCGTCACTAAGCTCGGCTGTTCATCCAGCGCTTCGTGACTCAGCCCGCGTGCCAAGCGAATCATCTCGAGCGCATCTCGGTTGCGCGCTTCACCCAGCGAATAGATGGTAAACACCTTGTCACTCAGCGTCGCTAAATCGTAAATGGCATCGAGGTGACGTGTGGCTGGGTCCAGATCGATCGGCTCGACGGGGTAACCACCAAACAAATGCACAATATTCAGGCTTTGGCCGAGTCGAATAAAATTTTGAAAATCACGCCGATTACCGCTGCGACGACCGCCGTCGAGATCGGACGCGTTGGGCGCGCTGGCGACAGAGCACACATTGAGGTGGCGACCACCCATGGTGAGATTGTGCGCGGGGTTTCGCGCATGCAGCGTAAACGATTCGGGAGCACGACTGATCGCGTCCAGGACAAAGTGGCGATCGAGCTTTACGCGCGGCTCGCCCTGTGACACGTGGACGCCTGCACGAGCGAGAATGGCTCGAGCCTCATCTAACAAAAATACCATTCCCTGCTCTTCAAGAATCGTCAAAGAGGCATGGTGTATGGCCTCAAGCTGCTCAGGACGGAGCACCTCGGCTGGCGGCAGCTGGAGCTTGAGTTGACGCCACGGTGGCTGCGGCAAGCGACCGCTGCGCTCGGCACGACGCGCCTTGCGGCCGGCCTGACGTCGTGCGCGACGTACGGGATGCTCAGATCGGGACATAGCCACTCACCCATTTTCACTGTCTTGAGACTACTTTGACCCCGGAACCCAATGTTGCGCAGGCGCGCCACGCACATGTTAACGCTAGACCCACCCCAACCATTACTCTGTGCGAGCGCTACCGCCGGCGGGACACCAAGATCGACAGAATCGGCAATGGGAGGAAGACATAAAAAAAGGGCGGTGCTCAGCACCGCCCTTTTCCAGTCAGATGATCGACTTGCCTTGAGAACACGTTCTCAGTGCGGTCGCGTTTTAGACTTCGGCTCACAGGTCAGGCACATGTCCTGCAGCTGCCTCGAAAGCTAGGCTTTCTTCGGCCTTCGCCTTTGTGTCGCCACGCATGCGAAGCTGTGTCCGGGCAAGGTTACGTTTCCCTTGCATGCTTCTTTATCGACGCGTTGTCTACGTCCCCCGCCCTCTTCACGCCGGTCGCGAAGTGACGAGTGTCGGTTCAGGGCCGTTTCGACGAACCCGCGACCGTAAGGCCGGTGTTCTATCGCGTCGTTAACGACGCGCGGCGTGCGTCCGAACCGTTGGCCACTGCTTGGTTACGTGGCCCGCCCCATTCCAAGCTGGAGCATTTGGTGTCTGGGTTTGGCGAATGGCCAATTCCTGCACCGTTGAAACTAGGTTAATGCAGTTAGCCGGCCTTTGTCATTACAATAACCTGTATAAATGCTGTGGAAAACTCTGCGGCAGTGCAATCACTCATCAATATCCTACGACGCAAAAATCGCCCACTGCGCAAATAAAAAAGCACAGCCGTATGAAACGGCTGTGCTTTTCGGTATGCAGCATTTGCGTAGGCGAAACGCTTACTTTGCAAATGACTAGCTACGTGATGGGAAGGGTGGCGTCGGCGGCGTCGCCACACCACTACCGGGATTACCTTTCGCAATATTCGTAGCCAACGCAATCATGCCAGAGAGATCGCCCAGGTTGGCCGGCACCACTAACGTATTGCCCTCTTTCGCAAGCTGTCCAAACTGCTCGATATACTGCTGTGCAACCTTCAACTGCATGGCTTCGTTACCGCCGTCGGTCACCAGCGAGCTGGCCACCTCGCGCAAACCCTGAGCCGTCGCTGTCGCCACCGCCAAAATCGCCTCGGCCTCACCTTCGGCTTCGTTGATCTGCTGCTGCTTTGCCGCTTCCGACTCTTTAATAACGCGCTGCTTCTCACCCTCAGCATTGTTGATCTGCGCGTCGCGCTCACCCTCGGAGGTGAGAATCACTGCACGCTTCTCTCGTTCGGCTCGCATTTGCTTTTCCATCGCGCCCAGTACATCGCGCGGCGGGTTAATATTTTTGATTTCGTAGCGCAATACCTTTACGCCCCAAGGGTCAGATGCCTTGTCCAATTCCTGAACCACATTGGCATTGATCGTGCTGCGTTCTTCAAAGGTGCGATCAAGTTCGATCTTACCAATCTCGCTACGCAGCGTGGTTTGCGCGAGCTGCGAAATGGCGAACTCGTAGTTACCAATCCCATACGACGCGCGACGTGGATCAAGCACCTGTAGATACAGCACACCGTCGACGCCCACCTGAACGTTGTCGCGGGTAATGCAAATCTGTTCATTGATATCCGCGGCACGTTCCTTCAGCGAATGTTTGTAGGCAATGCTGTCCAGAAAGGGAATCAGAATATGAAACCCAGCGCCCAACGCACGATTAAATTTACCCAGGCGTTCGACAACGTACGCACTCTGCTGCGGAACGACAACCGTGGATTTGAAGAGTATGACAAGGGCCAGAACGACAAGGCCGATAACTGCCACTGATAAGCTTTCCATAATGTTCCTCTCTTTAACGTTCCTTAATGATCGAAGGATTGACTTCGCCAGCGCGCCGGCTCAGTCCGTCACTTCGACGACCGATAGCTGAATTAGGGGCAAGTGCCCAGGAGTCTATGCGTCCGTGCCGACGTAGAGCGTCAGACCTTCCGAACGATTAATTTGAACACGGGCGCCGCGATCGATGGCATTGGCCCCTTCATTGACCACCGTCCATTTGGACCCTCGATAACTCACTCGACCGACTTCTCCGGCTTCGATGGCCGTATCAAGGGTGAGAAACTCACCAGCCACCCCTTCGCGATAGCCGGGAGAGTTACCGTGGATTTTGGTGTGAAGCGTTTTGCGCAGCGAAAACATGGAGACCAGTGAAAAAACGGCAAATGCAGCCCACTGAGCGCCGGGGGCTAGATCGAGACCAACCGCACCGAGCAGGCCGACCGCGATGGCAGACAGACCCATAAAGACCAAATAAAACTGCGCCTCGATGGCGAAAATCTCCACCGATAGCAGCAATAAGCCCAACGCTACCCAGTACCACCATTCCATAGACATTCTCCGTTGTTGAGGACCTCTATTATACTAAGTCTCGGTTTTTTAAGCAAAAATTTCGGAAGTCACTGGTAAATAGAGATTTTTTATTCCACCAATCTAGTCATTTTCCTTATATTGCAGAGCAGCAACATCAGGTCACACCCCCGCCGCGCGTTCCGTCGATGATCAAGCTTCATTTTTACATAATTCGTTCATTATGCGCACCGCGGGCGGGGGGGCTCGCGAGACTGGGGTGGACGGGCGCCCAGCGGTCGCCTGGGTCGTTATCGCATCACGAACGGGTTGGCCATCGGTTCGTCAGACACGTTGATCCACGTGGTCTTGGTGCGGGTATAGTCGAGCACCGACTCGGCCCCCGCCTCGCGACCGTAGCCAGACTGGTTGTACCCCCCAAACGGTGCCAGAGGGGATATCGCGCGATAGCTGTTGACCCAGCAGATGCCCGCTTTAAGCCGTTTCGACACGCGATGGGCACGAGCCAGGTTTTGGGTAAACACGCCGGAACCCAGACCATAGACACTGTCGTTGGCCAGCTTGATCGCTTCCTCTTCATCCTCAAAGGTCAGAAGCGACATCACCGGACCAAACATCTCGACTTGCAGCGTTGCTGTTTCAGGCGTCCGGCACTCGATTAAGGTAGGCGAGAAGTAATGGCCATCATTCAGACCCGGTGGCCGCTCACCCCCAAAATGTACGTGCCCCCCCTGCTGCACAGCCGTGGCCAGTGTGCGCTCGATTCGCGTTACCTGTTCGGCTGTGCAAAGCGGACCCACATGGGTTCGCTCATCCAACGGATCACCCACAACGATCGACGCTGCCTTTTCCTGTAATCGCTCGATGAGCGCCGTTTTCACGCTCGCGTGCACCAGCCCGCGGGACGCCGCGACACACGATTGGCCGGAGGCACCAAAGTTGCCGGCGATGAGTCCGTTAGCCGCACTATCAAGATCCGCATCATCGAATATTAACAGTGGGGATTTACCGCCAAGTTCCAATGTGGTGACCGCGAAGTTGTGCGCGGAATTGCGTACCACGTGCCGCGCGGTGTCCGGGCCGCCGGTAAACGCGATGCGGTCAACCGCCGGATGCGATGTGAGCGGAATTGCGCAGTGCTCCGCATCCCCCGTTACAACGGACACGACACCTGGGGGAAACCCCGCCTCATCGATCAATCGAGCAAACTCAAGCATGGCGCACGGCGCAATTTCCGAGGCTTTCAGCACAACCGTACACCCCGCGGCCAGCGCCGGTCCGAGTTTCGTGGCCGTTAAAAACATTTGCGCATTCCACGGCACGATGGCCGCCACCACCCCAATCGGCTCTCGCGTGGTGTAAACATGCATATCGGGTTTATCGATCGGAATTGTCGCGCCTTCGAGCTTGTCGGCCAGACCCGCGAAATACCGGTAGTAGTCGGCGACGTACGCGGTTTGCGCCATCGTCTCTATCGCCAACTTGCCACTGTCGGTCGTTTCAATTTTGCCCAAGACGGCCGCATTGGCCTCCACGATGTCGGCCAAGCGATAAAGCAGTTTGCCTCTCGCGGTGGCGGTTAGGGTTGACCATTCTCCTTCCAGCGCCCGTCGCGCACCCAATACAGCCCGGTCGATATCGCTCTGCGCCGCGCAATCAAAAGACGCCCACCTTTTGCCGTTCGCGGGGTTGGCGCTGTCCATCACCTGCCCGTCCGCTCCGGCAACAAACTCACCATTGATGTACAACGAGAAATGACGATTCACACCACCCTCCATCATGAACTCCTTCTTAAACTCTGACTGTTGATGCGATGAAGCGCCGCAATGGAAGGCACAAATTGGTCAAGCAAACGCTGGCATCACGTCTTCAATGAAACGGTTGAGTGTCGCTTGCTTGCGGGCGGCCGTCATACCATTGTCCAGCCAGAGCGCAAACTCATCAAACCCCAGCGACTCATAGCGCCGGATGCGTTCGATCACTTCGTCTTTCGTGCCGATGACCAAATTACGCTGCATTTTGTCGGGCGAATACATATCGATGGCCTCAATCTCATCGTCCGAAAGACGCTTGATAAAGCCATTACTGACCGGCCGTTCATTACGGAACCACGCACCAAAATGGGCGTAGTAACGACTCAGGCGTTTGGCGGCATCTTTGGCGTCCGCTTCATCTGTTGCCACGTATGTATGTTGTAACAGCATGATTTGTGGACGCGGAATTTCACTGAACTTCGCGCAGGATGCATTAAATGTGTCCACTAGCTGATTGATTTCCTCTTCGCCCTGCCAAAGCGGCGTCACCTGCACATTGCAGCCTTCGCAAATCGCAAACTCGTGGCTGTTGGGGTCGCGCGCGGCAATCCACAGCGGCGGTCCATCAGGCTGCCGAGGACGCGGTGAGATCGACGACTTAGGGAACGAGTAAAACTGTCCATCGTGGGCATAATCGCCAGCCCAAAGTTTGCGTAGTGTGGGCACAATCTCGCGCATGCGACCGCCGGCTTCCCACGCATCCATGCCAGGCATGAGTCGCTCGTACTCGTAACTGTACGCACCTCGAGCAATACCCAGCTCCAGCCGACCATCCGACACCACGTCGGTCATCGCGGCCTCGCCCGCCAGCTTAATGGGATGCCAAAACGGCGCGATCACCGTACCTGTGCCGAGGCGCACATTACGCGTGCGACGCGCCAGATCGGTAAGACTGATGAACGGATTGGGCGCAATCGTGAAATCCATTCCATGGTGTTCACCAGTCCAGATCGCATGAAAACCGCCTGCATCGGCGATCTCGCACAACGCGATAAACTCATCATACAGTTGGGCATGGGGTGGCATCGACTCGTCATCGGTCAGCCGCTCCATGTGTGCAAACAGGGAAAATCTCATAGGCCTTCTCCTCCATTGGCGTTGCCAACATTGACCGCGTGCACATCGCCCTCTATTTCATCGCCAACATAAAGTCGAAACACGCCGTGCTGACGCTCAAGACGCCAGCGTTTCATCATGTCGCCAATGGCTGGTGTCGAAAACGTTACGTCGTCGAGGTTGTCGATAGCAATATACTCACCCGCACCGCTCGTGCTGGATTGCGCCATGCCGCGGTAGAAAGTGAAGTACTCACCCGTGCGGTTTTCAAATACGGAATACACGGGACCAAACTTCACGTCGATTTCGGCCGCCCTGAGATGATCGCGCAGAAGGACGAGTGAGCCGGCCCTGTGCTGCACCTCGAGTGAGGGTGGCTGCAAACCCGACTCGGTGCGCATCAATAGCACTTTGCCGTCGTGTTCAATGATTGCGCCCACATGCCAAGCACGCGAGGCGCGCGGCATCTCGGCGGCCAAGCGCTCCAGCCCGAGACTGAAGTACCCGCCGTTGGCGTACCCCAGTCCTGGGCGATCATGTACCTCAAAGGCGCGCACACGGCCAAGCAAGAGCTGGTGATCGCCAGCCGGCATGCGCTCATGCACCGAGCAGGAAAAGGACGCGGAAACGCCCGCAAACAGAGGACTCCCGTAGGCATCGTGATGCCATGCCACCTGACCAAAACGATCTTCAATGGGACGCGCGAATACGTTCGACACGTCTTCTTGATTTTCGGCGAGAATGTTAACGGCAAAATGGTCGCATTGAAGAAACGCATCGAGACTGGTCAACGCGTTCGATGGGCAAACCAGCACCAGCGGTGGTTCGAGCGACACCGAGGTGAACGAGTTTGCCGTGAACCCCACCGGCAGTCCTTCGGGCGTATAGGTCGTCACCACCGTAACACCCGTCATGAACGTTCCGAACGCCTTTCGCAATTCAAGTTGTGCATCAACCGACATGGCGTTCATCCATAGAGAAGTTCACCGACGCCGCCCAATCTATCATTGCCTCAGGAATTCGCCTAGCCGCCCATTGACCGGACCGGCGTGCGTCAGCGTAAGCATGTGCGCAGCACGATCAATGACCGCCAATTGGCCCAAGCGTGCCTCATCGGCCAACGCTTGACTCATGCGCGCCGTGGAATTGGGGTCTGCGCTACCGGTCAGAAACAGCAGCGGTATCGCGCATGAGCTCAGCCAGGAATCGGACAGGCCCGCCACGCCGGCAAATGCGGCGTAGGCCGGCGCGTAACCACCTCGCGCTGTGGCGTGCCGTAACCACTTGCGACACAGTTCCGCATTGCCGGCGTCCGATCCATGCGGTCGCTCGCCAAACCAGCGCGTCAATGTCGCGGAATGATCGACTTTGCCGGTCAACTGTGTCGCGCGCGCCATAACCGCTGCCTGTGCCTTGTCATCGCGCCGATACACCGGCGACACAAGCGCCATTCGACTCACCGGCAACCGACCCCGCGCACTCAGCTCTGCGGCCAGCAGCGCGCCAAGCGAATGACCCACCACCGCGACTGGTTCAGACGTGAGCGAGCGAAGACCTTCTTCGATCGCCACCGCAAAGCTCGATAGCGCGTTGTTGTTCGGCGTTTGGGACACCAACGCACTACCGCCATGCCCCGGCAGGTCGACACTGATAACACGATGCTGAGTCGCCAATGCTTCCTGCTGAGACCGCCACACGTCCGCACACAAACCCACGCCATGCAGCAATACAACCGTCGCGCCCTGACCTTGATCGATCACGCTCAAGCCGCCCGGCAGCAGACGTCGTTTTGGGAACACCCGCATGGCCACTAATTATTAGGCAAGCTACTCATCGCCATAGAATAAATTAATGTCGCGACCCTTGACGATGCAGAGACGGCGCGCGTCTTGGCAACCCCGACTGAATACCGCACACTCAGGGCGATTAGGGAGACTTTTATGACCGATCTTACTTTGTCGGTGGACCAGATCCGCGCGCTTGCTGCCGAGTGCCTGATCCGCCACGGGTGTAATGAAACCAACGCGAACGCGGTCGCAACGACGATTGCTCACGCCGAGCGGGACGGCTGTCACTCACATGGATTGATGCGCCTCGCCGGCTATGTCGCCGCACTGGATAGCGGTAAGGTCAACGGACACGCCAATCCGCGCACAATGCAGATCGCGCCGGCCGTGCTGCGTGTGGACGGAGATGGCGGATTCGCACCGCTGGCACTGGCCGAAAGTCGAGATGAATTCATCGCCCTCACTCAGCACACGGGCATCGCGGCTATGGGCATCGCAAACACCCATCATTTTGCCGCGCTCTGGGCGGAAGTCGAACCGCTCGCCACCGCTGGTCTTTGCGCAATGGCCTGTGTCTCCTACAAACCCGCCGTCATTCCGGCAGGTGGACAACAACCGCTTTATGGCACCAACCCCATGGCATTTGGTTGGCCGCGCAAAGACGCGCCGCCGGTACTGTTTGATCAAGCCTCTGCCGTAATGGCCCGGGGAGAGGTGATGCTCGCCGCTCGCGAGGGCCACACGTTGCCAGAGGGCGTTGGAGTCGACAAAGCGGGTCAACCAACCACCGATCCAAACGCAATCCTCGATGGCGCGTTACTGGCATTCGGCGGCCATAAAGGTTCTTCGATTGCAATGATGATCGAACTTCTCGCCGGGCCATTGATCGGTGAAGTCTTGAGCTTGGAAGCCGCGGCCAACGACAACAACGATGGCGGCCCGCCGCGTGGCGGCGAATTCTTGCTCGCGATGGATCCCTCTCGCTTTGGCGATGCCGACGGTTGGGCCGATCACGCTGAGGCGTTATTTGCACGAATCTCAGCGCAACCCGGCGCGCGCCTACCTAGCAGCCGACGCTACGAAGCGCGCGCAACAGCATTGCGCAACGGCGTCGAGATCAGTCGCGCTGTGCACGATAAAATCCGAGCGCTGTGATTCACTTACGATCCCCTGATTCTCTTCTTTTGGAAAAACCATGCAAACCGAACAGTTTCCGAATCTTATTAACGGTGCCTGGATTCAGAGCAACACGTCTATTCGCAACGTCAACCCATCCGATACACGCGAGGTTATCGGCGACTACGCCTCCGCCACAACATCCGATGTCGACAATGCGGTATCCGCCGCCCGAGAAGCGTTCGACAACTGGTCGCAAAGCGAACTCGAAGACCGTAAGCGAATACTCGACTACATCGGCGATGAACTGATTCGCCGTAGCAGTGAACTTGGCGAATTGCTGGCACGCGAAGAAGGCAAACCCAAGGCAGAAGGCGCCGGTGAGGTCTATCGCGCCGGGCAGTTCTTCCAATATTACGGGGCCGAAGTGCTGCGGCAGATGGGCGAGAACGCCGCTTCTGTGCGACCCGGCATCGACATCGATGTGCATCGCGAACCGCTCGGGGTGATCGGCGTGATTACGCCCTGGAACTTTCCCACGGCCATCGCCGCCTGGAAAATCGCGCCTGCGCTGGCCTATGGGAACTGCGTGGTTCTTAAGCCCGCCGAACTCACACCGGCCAGTGCCTGGGCGCTGAGCGAGATCATCCAACGTAGCGGTTTGCCCCACGGCGTATTCAATTTAGTCATGGGCGCGGGTAGTGTGGTGGGTGAACACCTTACTCACCACCCCGAGGTCGACGCGGTGAGTTTTACCGGCTCGGTGCCCGTTGGTCGACATATCGCACAGAATGTCACGGCGCGCATGGCGCGTGTACAGCTTGAGATGGGCAGCAAGAACGCCCTGGTCGTGCTCGACGATGCAGACCTTGATCTCGCGGTTTCCTGCGCCGTCGGTGGCGCGTTTGGTGGCACCGGCCAAAAGTGCACAGCCTCGAGTCGACTCGTCGTGCAAGCCGGCATTCATGACGCGTTTGTCGAGCGCCTCATCGGCGCCACACAAGCGCTAACCGTCGGGCACGCGCTGACCGACGGCACACAAATCGGACCACTTGTCGACGATACCCAGCTGGCGAAGAACCTAGGATACATTGAGCTCGCCAAAGAAGAAGGCGCAACCCTGGCATGCGGTGGCCACACGGTCGATACCGGGGTGCCCGGTCATTACCTAGCGCCAACCCTGTTTACCCAGACGCACAACACCATGAAAGTGAATCGCGAAGAGCTGTTTGGCCCTATTGCCTGTGTCATTAAGGTCGATACCTATGAAGAAGCCCTGGCCGTTTCCAATGATTCAGACTATGGCCTCACGGCGGGCATCATGACTCGCTCGCTCGAACACGCCGCGCATTTTAAACGCCACGCCAAGGCCGGCTGCGTTATGGTCAATTTGCCCACAGCAGGCACCGACTATCACGTACCCTTTGGAGGCCGAAAGGCATCCAGCTATGGTCCGCGCGAACAGGGCTCGTACGCCAAGGAGTTCTACACCATTGTGAAAACCTGCTACAGCAAACCGTACTAGCCGATGCTCGATCGCGACGATATTCTGATTATCGATGGGCTCCAGTACATCAACTGGACACGCGAACTGTATGAGGAGGCTCGCGATCACGGCGTTAATGCCATACATGTAACCATCGCGTACTGGGAGAACACCAAAGAAACGTTGGCCAACATCGGTCACTGGCATAAGCAGTTTCGCGCACATGCTGACTTGCTGTTGCACGTTCAAACCGCCGACGACATCACCCGGGCACAGCAACAGAATAAGCTCGGCATTATTTTCGGACTGCAGAACTGCTCACCGATCGAAGACGATCTCACTATGGTGGACATTCTCCACCGACTCGGTGTCCGCATCATGCAACTGAGCTACAACAACCAAAGCTTGCTCGCCACCGGCTGCTATGAACAGGATGATCCCGGCATCACGCGGTTCGGTCGAGAGGTCATTCGGGAGATGAACCGAGTGGGCATGGTCGTGGACATGTCGCATAGCGCCGAACGCTCCACGTTGGAGGCAATGGCCATTTCTGAGCGCCCAATCGCCATTACACACGCCAATCCGAGTGCTTTTCATGCTGCGCTGCGCAATAAATCATCACGCGTTCTGGAGGAATTAGGGCGCTCGGGTGGTATGCTTGGCCTGAGTTTGTATCCGTTTCACCTTAAGCATGGTTCGGACTGCACGCTCGAGTCATTTTGCCAAATGGTGGCCGACACCGTCGAACTAATGGGTTCAGAACACGTCGGTATCGGGTCTGATCTTTGTCAGAACTGGGGCTACCAAACACTCGCATGGATGCGCAGCGGCCGATGGGCGGCTGACATCGACCACGGAGAAGGATCAGCCGCTGACCCGGCCTGGCCGGCGCAGCCAACGTGGTTTCAAAATAATCAACATTTTGGCAATTTGATTAACGGACTTGGGGAAGTCGGTTTTAACGCGGAAGAAATCCGCCGGATTATGGGAGGGAACTGGTTGCGGTTTTTTGCATCCTCATTTGATGCAATGGACACCCAGAATACGTAATGCCTCCCTTTCCAGCCCAATCGCACTCCCTGCCACTACGCGCCGCCGGCGACGTCATGGATCCGTCGCGCCTCGGCGCACACTATCCGACGCGCCTGAGTTTTATGCGTGTGCTCACACGCAAATTAATTCAGGACAAATGGGTCATCGATCGTTCGCATTTTCACCTTGGGCCCGACGGCAATGGCGAGGTGCACTATACGATTACCACGCCCAACGATCACTTTACTTTCGTCGCCTTTATTCATGCTCTCGATGACGACGAGCGATCCGATCGCGTGATTGCCGAACGCTGGGACCTCACCGCGACACTATGTGGCGGCGCCGTAAGCGCCGAGCACTTGCAGAAGCTACGTGAAAACGTGCCGCTGCAAGAGAAAGGACGGCTCGACAGTCGTTCGATTGTCCTGACTCGCGCCAACAAGAGTTCGCGCAACTTTGAGTATGTGGTTGCTCAACTCGCATCGGGCCATCAGCCCAGCGCCGACGCGTTGGCGCAAACCGGTTATCTTTACCGCACTACCGCTGTATACGGTAGCAGCAAATTCGGCATGGCCGACTGGTCGTTTGTGCGCAGCCGCTTTCCCGACTTCTCAACGCCCTTTGCGGCCGAGATGTTTAGCTGCTATCTGCTTCGACAGGTGTCCTTCGACATCGCCGAGCACCTCGCCCACTTACGCGCACCGACCACTGCCTGCAGCCTGTCCGCCGACGTCAAACGTTATCTGGGCATCGGAAACGCGACGGGCCTCGGCATGGCCCCGTTTCTGATTTGCCGACCGCTACTCATCCATCAATGGATGGCGTGTCGTGAGCTCGCACTCGCGCGCGTACGTGCGAGTGGGCCGGCAACTGATCGTACCCGTGCACGACTGATCAGCCTGCTCAGGCGCGCACGTCAACATCTCAATGAAACCGTGACCGGCAACGAAGAACAAAATGCGATCAATGCCACCGCCGCAACCAACCTAGGTCATATCATCGACTTCCTGCGGCACACGGACTGCCACTGGGATCAGTTGATTGAGGAAAGCGCGCGGTGGTGTCTGGACTCACAGGAAGTCGTGGTGGCCTGCCTCATTGAGCTGTTTCCGCGGTTGGTCGACGATTTGACGCAATCGATGACATCGGATGAGCACTACGACATTCGCCCAGAGCAGTCACTCAGGTCGCTGCGCGATACACTGGAACACCATTACGACTGGTCCTTGGCAATCGACTTTGACGATCCCGCTTCACGTCGCATGTTCTGGTATCGATCAATTGAAAAAATGGAGCCACGTCTTGGCGATATTCAGGTCGATGAAGGCGTAGACCGACAGCTCCACCTGGATATCGCGCTCCAGGTCAGCGAGCTTTACGATTACGTATGTGAACATCTGCGCCGCCACCCCGACGAACGCGTTGCGCATTTTCTTATCCAATTTCCGATGCTGCGCTACATTGTTCGACGGGTACAGACCATGGCTCAGACGCTGTACGGCGAGATTCGCGAGAACATGCTGAGTGCTAAAGTGGCCCCCACGAAGCTTATGCGCGCCAAATTGTCGTTCTTTGGTGCCAGCAAATTCGATCCAAAATCTCGTCTATGGGTACGCAACACGATGTTTCAGGGCGCACCGACGGTTGACGATTTGACCGCCACGCCGGTTGGCGAGCGCGCAGAGCTCGGCATCAACACCACCCTTGACGATTGGAATTTCCCTTTACTTCCTCAACACGATGCGACTGTCTAGCGGCGAATTTCTTGCTCTGCTAAAACGCGCATTTGAAGGCGCCGGCTGGAAGCACGGCCGTTACGAAGACGCGGCCACCACAACTTGGTGGCTGCAAATCCACGGCATAAATTGGCTACAGTATTTGACTGAGCGCGGACCTCGCCTCTTTGAATCGGCGGCCACGGTTCCCGAGCTGCTGCTCAATACACCGTCGCGCAGCGTACTTGACGGCATGCGCTCCAGTTACTTGCACTGCGGCGCCGCGGCAACTGATTTGGTTTACGCCAACGCCTGTATTGAAAAACTCACCTCGGTCGAAACGCGTAACTGCCTCGATCGTGTCATGGTCATACCGGGTCTTGTCACATTGGCACGGCGCAATGCCAGCGCGATTGCTCGCTGGTATTCTCGCACTTGCCTGCACGTCGCGTTTATCGACGCCGGCGCGACACATCCGACCTACCAGCAGTATTTGCTCCCTCCCATGCACGAAAGCACTACCCAATCTCTTTTTCTGATCTGTAGTCTCGACAATGAAGGGGTCAATCACTACCATCGAAGCATACGGTCGCTCGATCAGACCCACACATTGCTGCGTTCGATCAGCCCCGAAGAGTTTCGCCAAACCGCACAAACTGTGCAGACTGGCGGCATCGAACTACCCGCTGAAGCCATTAACTTTTTCAATGGCTTTGGTAATCGTGTTCTGGTCGAAGCATCAGAACAGTCTCGCCAAGGCGCCGGATAACACATTGTGAAAAAACCAACACTCCTCATCTTGGTCCTCGCGCTGTCTCACACAGTGTTGGCCGACGAGACCAAGACGACAAACACCACCATCACCACCACAACGACGACGGAAGAAGAGATCGATTGGGGACAGCACTCGCGCGACGGTCGCGAGCGGGTGGGGATGTCTGGCACCAAAATTCCGGGAAAGAAAAAAGTGTTGCGCTCGACGACCGAAATCTCGCGCACGATCGACATTATGAGCAAGCCCAAGGCCGAGCAGTGCAATGCAGACATTGATCTTGAGTACTACCAGAAAGACACGGTAGCAGAAGTGCGCACACTGTTTACGGTGTCAAACTGTGAGACCTTTGACGCTCGCTATCAGCTCACCGTGCAGTACTTTGACGATGACGGTAATTTTAAGCGCGCCATACATGACGCACAGTGGCCGATCGGCCAGATAGAACGACTCTCGAGTCAGCATGAGTTATCGGCGAACGCTGAATTGCGCCGCGTATCGTCTCGTGTGGTGGCGTGTGAGTGTATTCAAGACGACGACAGCAAGTAGCCACACCGACATCGCGTAGGCACATGGTGCCCACGCGCCGAATCGTCATCGCAGGTCGGCAACGCCAACAATGACCGGCGCACAGATCACCACACGCCTTCATCCACCGGCGGTTCTGAGGCCGTTACTGCGACCGCGTTCTCACGAAAATCGGTCCTTTCACTTCACCAAGCTGTAAGCCATGACCGGTTTGCTCAATCTCAAACGCATACCGCACGCCGGATGCGGCGACGGGCTTACCGTCGATGAAGCGCGGCCGAAAGAGCGACGTTTCGACACGGAAAATAACCGCCTTGGTCACATCCGGATTGTTCACGGTGTCCTCAATGATCTGCCAGTTGCGGGTTCGGCCCTTCGATGACACCTGGAATTCGATCACAATACGACCGCCATCGCGCAGGGACCGGTCGATCTCCCGCCCGTAAAAGGACGTGCGACTCGCCTCATGCCGAATCAGTTTCGGCGCACCAAAAAACTGATTGATGATGCGAGGATCAATACCGTCTTCCCTGGCTTTGGTAACCGCCTGCTGATAAAAATGCAGCGCCTTACCTTGATGACGCTGCTTGAGGCGATGCCATTTGTCCATGTAACGCTTGTCGCTGCGCATATACCAATCGCCTAAATCGGTACGCGCTTTCATAAGATCGATCTGATCAACGTGCTCTTGCGCGGCGTAAATATCGGCCACGCGCGACAGCGCTCTTTCGCCCGTCTGTGGCGTTTTGGTCGTCGGATGCAAGCTAAACAGGCGCGCCCGCAACCGAAGGGTTTCAATCAAACCTAAGTGGTTAGGGCCAAACGCCTGCTCCTGAATGTGGATCGCGCGTTCGATCGACTTGCGCACAGCGGGGAAATTGCCGGCTTCTGCTGCCCAGTTCGCGTATTCATGCAGGGCGGGAACAATATTTGGCGAATCTTCACCGAACGATTCTTCGGCGGCTCTCAAGGCCAGCTCCTGCTGCATCTTCGCCTTCATCTTCCGCCCTTGCGACATGTACATGCTCGTCAAATCCTCAAGCAGGTCATCTTGCTCGACGTTGAATATGCCGGAATTACGATGCGTGATGTCTTTCGCTCGAAGCAGCAGCAGTTCGGCCTCTTCTTGGTCGTCAAGACTCGACCTGATTCGACCGAGTTCGGTCAGAGGCTTGACTAACTCAGGGTCGAATGGCCCCAGCTGTTTCTCAGCCAAACGAAGGGCCTCACGGTAGTCAAGTTGCGCCTGCTCTATCTTATCGAGCGACTTCAACGCGTTTGCGCGGCACAGGAACAGCGCAAAGCGGGTGTATTGATGCGCGCCGCGCTGCGCGTTGGACAATCCGACGCTCGCGGCCGCTATCGCACCCGCGCTGTCGCCACTTGAAAATTTAGTGTTGCAAGACTGTTCAGCCGACGCCACTTCGCCTCCGGACGGATACTGCTCCGTCACGACATTGGCCGAGGCCATCCGCGCAGCCAAGGAAACGCTCGCAATACCGGCAGCGAGTGCTACCGTGATTATGGTTCTTGACGTCAATGTTCTTCCCCCCAAATTCACACTGGGCCGTGACACCGACACGCACTTTTAACCTTCGCGACCCTCATTAAGAGGCGCTATCGTCCTATTAAAAGCACTCCATCGAGTCCGGCAGCTGCATTACACCCCATTGCTTCTCGCGCGCCGCTCTTTGTTCTATTCCATCCAATTAGACTGATCCATTAGTTCCCTGGCGCTCGCAACGCGCGTTGCGTCAAGGCCCGTTCATACGCCGCGCGTCGAAACGCCTCATTTGTTTGTCGCATCGCGAGCTTCCGCCAAGCGTCTTCACCCAACTGCGCAGAGGCGGCGAGACGGCGCGCAGATTCTTCACGAAATTCCGCTCGCGTTTTGCAACGCCGCGTTTTAAGTCGAGAGGCCGCATCGCGACTGACCCGTTCCGTGCGACAAATCACTTCATTTGGATCAATATCCAAATCCAGTGCCGTGCCCGACTCCATGGCAATCGACTGCTGCAGTTCGCTCATCTCAACCACCGCTGGACGCGCTCGCTCGGTCAAACGCCGGGCGACTGTGCGGCTACTGTTATCCGACCAGCCAGAACCTCGAAATTCCTGAGCCGACACGGAAAACGGAATCGTGATCAACAATAAAAGAAAAGACTGTCGCACTCTCGAACCCTCACAAATTAATTTAATATCGAACATCCAACGCACGGATTATCGATACGACGATTTCCTGAACCCTACTCAACACTAGTATCCCGGCGAAATCTCCCACGCGGCAGCTTTACCACTTGCACGGATTAAATGTTTGCTCCGCATATCACGTTGCTCCATGTCGCGCTTCCAGGCCGCCACAGACTGACATTTGTTTTCAACGATTCGCGTGCCGGCCCGTCGCTGTTTTACGCAGACGATTTGCGCCAGCTGTTCCTTGGTGAGCCCCGCTTTGGATTTCTGTTGTGTTTCCAATTCGGCGTTTTGCGCGCTGTGCCCGACACTTGCGTGTTCGCTTGCACCGGCAATTGGGCCGATCGCACACACGAACATCGCGACAAATAACCACACCTGCTGTCTGTTCTTCACGCCTGTCTCCTTCAGACTGTCAGTCACCCAGTCTTCTCATTGAGCACTGTTTATTAATGTATGCGCAAGCGACTTGGCTCGCAAATTTTGTCTTTTAACCTCTTTATTATTGATTTTATGCTCTAACCTACCTTTCAAACACCAAATTTATTGCGGCGCATCACTGCGCAAACGTTACACTCGAAACTGACGGCGAGACGACAGTGATCACTTACGGCCGCTGACGGTGGTGGCGACACGAATCGGCTTGTACATGGTTCCCATGGTCAGGCCACCCGTTCCGGTCTGAATAATGTCGAAGCGCTGCTGCAGACCCGTCGTAGCAACCGCTTTGCCATCCCGAAAGCGCGGCCGAAATTCGGCGGTTTCGATTCGGCCAAGCACGTCGTCCACCACTTCAGGACTGCCAACCGAATTTTCGACCACACGGATACTGCGCGTTTTTCCTTTAGCCGAAACGGCATAGCGTACGACCAAAACACCTGGAGGCAGTGGTTGATCATTCTCATCGCGACCAAAAAACACTCGTCGTTCCGGGTCCATAAAAATAAGCGTCGGTGAACCGTAAAGCTGTTCGATAAGGGCCGGATCCACATTCGATTCCTGCGCCACACGCACAGTCTTGTTATACGTTCGACGAGCTTTGCGACTCTCCAAACGTTGCAAATAATAATCGCCAACATCGGTCCGCGCCTTGAGCAGATCGCCTTCATCAACTTCCTTCTGCGAGGCGATGATATCAACGACGCGTAGCATGGCATCGGCACCCGTTTTGGGCGTCACAATCGTCGGGTGCAGCTTATACAAACGCGCACGCAGTTTGAGCGTATCGATCAGGCGGTAATCGTTCGGACCAAAACGTGACTCGAGAATGGTGACCGCTTCGTCCAGCGCTCGACGAACTTTGGGGAACGACTGACGATCCGCATTCCATATCGCGTAGTTGTGAAGCGCCTTAACCATTTCGACAGATGAAGCGCCGTATGTTTCTCGC
The DNA here is from genome assembly GCA_039028935.1 of Pseudomonadota bacterium. NCBI lineage: Bacteria > Pseudomonadati > Pseudomonadota > Pseudomonadota bacterium. The sequence goes on from JBCCHD010000004.1 coordinate 107,187, forward strand.
GCGGAGGTAAGACGCAACTCTTGCTGTCGGTCCGCGAGCATTGCGCGTTTCTGCTGAAGGAATATTTCGGCCAGATCATCCAACATTTGATCTTGTTCTACGTTGTAGACCCCCGCGTTTCGATGAGTGATGTCTTTCGCGCGCAGAAGCGCAAGCTCCGCTTCTTCCAAGTCGCCTTCGCTCTGATAGAGTCGCCCGAGTGCGAGCAGCGGCTTAGTGAGGTGGGGTTCAAACGGGTCATAATGTCGGGCGGCGATACGCAAAGATTCTCGTAAATCCTTGATAGCCTCTTGCGTTAAGCCAAGCTTTGACTGCGCGATACCGCGACACACCAGCTGGGAGTAGCGCACCGGCGCAGATCGCTCATCTGTCCGCAGTAAAGCAAGCGTCGACGCACGGATTGCCTCTTCATAGCGTTCATTGTCCAGGTGGTCTTGGCAGTTTGACGGGTTGGCTGAGGTCGCGGGCATCCAGTGAAAAAGAAAAAACGCAGCGACTAAACCCTGGGCTGCGGTTGTGGCAAATCGCATTAACTGGACGCAGGGGCGACGACTGGGCAATCGAACAGCTCCGATTCTACGACCACAATGCGTCATTGAGCGCCTCAACTACAGTTCAAGAAGATATTTGCGCAGTCGCTCATCCTGTAGCTCTGTACGCCAGGCGGCAATCGATTGACACCGGCGCTTTGCCAGGCGACTACCGGTGCGCACCCGCTTAAGACACAACACCCGCGATTCGTTAACTCGGGTGTGCGATGTGCTGGTTGGTCGCGGAGTTTCAGCGGCCGACCCTACCGTTGAAGGTAAGGGTTTGGCTGCTTCCGTGGCGCCCGCCACCGCTGATTGATCGGTCAGCGCCGCCGATGACATCGCCAGCAGAGCCGCGACAATCATCGCCAACCATTTCGATATCCCCATTGATGAACGTGTTGCCCTCATTTTTCACCTGACTTGGTTAGAAATAAATTTAAACCCCCACTCGTCCTAACTCTGACTGCGCGTTACGTCAACGGTTCCCAATTATTCACGCGAATCGGCTCTCCACGCGGAAGATCGCACAGGGCGCTATCGCGGCACGACATCAAACGGCGCGGTGAGACGGAGCCCGTCCGCCTGAATCGGCGCCGTTCCGTGCCATAAATAAGAAGGAAACAACACCAGCAGCCCCGCTTTGGGCTGAATCCATCGTTCTGGTTCGAGCATCGGATTTGTCATGAACGGCGGCTCAGAAAACTTGATCCACCCAGACCGGTCCTCATCTGAGGATGCTGGCACCGACACATAATAGGCCGAACTAATCCAACCCTCCGGATGGATATGGTTGACATGATGTCCACCGGCCACCAGCTTGACTGACCAGCACCCATTAAAATCGTACTGACCTGTGTTGCGACCCGTGAGTGGGTGACCATCGTGGTGCCCCACATGGGCGAGGTAGCGCCGAATGGGTTCGTCGAGCGCATTGAGATAGGCCTTAACCACCGCGTTAGGCACGCCGGTCAAATCACGTGCGGTTTGCGTTCCGTGTCGCAATGACTGGTCAATCGGTCGCCGCGAATGCGTATGCAATTGTTCGAGCGCATCACGCAGAGCGGTGTTGAAGTCGTCGATATTGCGATAGCCCTCCGGCACCGGCAGTGAGTACGTTTGCACGTGATGCTGCACATCCACTAACTGTGTGTACGCCGGATCACCCACCAGTCTCAGGCCGGTCGCTTCATAGGCGATCCAGTGTTGCGCATTGGGTTCGAGCTGTTGCATGCGACGCGTCTGTGCCAACGCTTCGTCGGTTTGGCCCAACATGAGATGGGCACTGATCCGCGCAGCCTGCGCGGCCGCATGATCCGATTCGATCGCCAACGCCTGATCGGCGTGCGTCAACGCCGCCTCCGCGTCAGCGCCATCCACAAAGGCTTGTGCGACGACCGCATAATGGTTCGCCTGCGGGGTCATACTTCGCAATGCATCGGCGAGAACTGTCGCGTCCGCACCACTGAACTTTAGTAACTCCAGCGCAACTGTCTGCATCGACGCATCCTGGAACTGAGTGTTTACGAGTGTCTCGAACGCAGTGTGGTCACCCAACATCCAGTGCATGCGCGCCAGTTCGCGCAACGTCATCGCCGACGGCGCGAGTGCGTGCGCCCGCGTCATGTTGCTCAATGCCCGGTCATGAACACCAGCCTCGAACGCGGCTCGGCCGCACATGAAAAACACGGCACTGTCTTCCGTCCCAGTCGCAATCAACCGCTCGAAACCGGCCAATGCCCGCTCGGTCAGTCCAAGCTCAAGCTCCGCGGAGGCCAGTCCAAACTGCGTGGGGTTGTCACGCGCGCCCTCCGCGATTAACGCAGCAAATACCGATCTCGCGTTCTCCCAGCGCCGCAGTGCCAAGAGCGCTTTGCCTAGCGTGCGCCGGGCGGGGGAGAAGCCAGGTTGCCGCGCCAACGCCGCTTCACAACTGGCAACCGCATCGTCTGCCCGCCCGAGATCTAAAAATATAAGTGCCTGATTATTATAGATTTCATGATTGTCGGGCGCGTAGTTTAAGGCCCTTTTTATGAGCACCAATGCGTGAGGATAGTGACCCAATCGACGCTCAACGAGTGCGGCCAAATGGGCGCTTTGACGGGGGTCACACCCGCTCAGATACTGCTTTGCATCATCATATTTCCCAGCCTGAAAGGCGGCGACAGCGAGGGCGAAAGAGCGGTTTTTTGTACTCATCGTATGGCTCAAAAACCACGCGAACAAACGGAGCTTCGATTATGTAGGATTTTTGCAACAAAGTCGCAGTCTGCACGCAACAAAGGGGTCTGATACACCCCACCTGTGATGAAAAAGACGCGCTGTTTATGGCGAAAAAGCCCTGGTTTTTGGTGGTTTTTTGACCACTGGCACCCGGGTTGTGTGTTTTTCGCTACAAACAGGATTGACTTTTTGCCGCGCTGACGTTTAAATCCAACCACTTTCGCATGTTTACCACAAAGACGAGTGGCAGCCCAGCAACACCGGTCGCGTTCACCGTCCAAATGTGCGGATTACGTTTTTTTTGATCTCTTAGGGGAATTCAATGCCTACGAACACCAAGCTGAATAAAGCGGTGAAACTGGCGCTTGCGATGAGTTCAGGTGCGTTTGCACTGTCTTTTGCAAGTCCGGCAGTTGCTCAAAACGATGGCTCGGATGATCTCGAAGAAGTTCTCGTTACCGGGTCACGTATCCCGCGTAAAGACTTCACTTCGAATGCTCCGGTTGCCACGATTGACGCCGGTCAGATTGAACTGACAAACACCATCAACACCGAATCGCTGTTGAACACTCTGCCTCAAACTGTTCCTGGTCTGGACCGTACGTCCAACAACCCAGGTAACGGAACGGCAACTGTTGACCTTCGCGGTCTGGGCACCAACCGAACACTGGTGCTGATCAACGGCACGCGTGCTGTACCGACCACTCTGGGCGGCACAGTTGACATCAACACCATTCCAAACGCACTGATCAAAGACGTCGAAGTGCTGACCGGCGGTGCATCCGCTGTGTACGGTTCTGACGCTGTGGCCGGTGTGGTCAACTTCATCCTGAAGGATGACTTTGAAGGCGCCACCGTAAACGTGTCGCACGAAGTCACTCAGGAAGGTGACGCATCACTGACCTCTGCAGACATTACGATTGGCGCAAACATGGCTGACGATCGCGGTAACGTGGTTTTCAACTTTGCTGTGACCGATCGTGACGATCTGTTCCAGGGCGATCGTGACTTCGCTTTCTTCGCTCAGTTTGATGACGTTGACGCCAACGGCAACCCCATCCTGATTGATGGTGGTTCGACCGGTGTACCGGGCACGTCTGTCTTTGCTGGTGCGCTCGGTGGGCCGCTCGGTGGCAGCACCGATCCGTTCTCCGATTCGTTTGGTGGTATCTTCGATGCCGATGGTTCATTCCGTCCTTTCCGCACCGGTGAAACCAACGACTTCTACAACTACGCTCCTGTGAACTACATTCAGTTGCCACAGACGCGTTACCAGGCTTCTGCTCTGGGTACGTTCAAGGCCACCGACAACCTCGAGTTGTACGGTCGCGCCATGTTCACCTACAGCAAAGTGCCTCAGCAGTTGGCACCAACGCCAATCTTTGCGTCTGGAACGCAGTTCACTCTCGACGGCAGCCCGTTCATCACCCCTGCTTCTCAGGCCATTCTGTCTGAAGCATTCGGTGACGGCGTTGACACCGACAATGACGGCATCGATGACACGGCTACCATGTTTGTTCGTCGTCGTCTGGAAGAAGTGGGTCCTCGTATCGCTGACGACACCCGTTCATCGTTCCAGGTTCAGGCTGGTTTGCGCGGCAACATCACCGACACGTGGTCGTACGATGCGTACGTCCAGACCGGTCGTGTGACCAACGCTGCTTCACAGTCGGGTAACGTCAACCGCGATCGATTCCAGCAAGCTCTGCTTCTGGATCTGGCCGCTGATCCATCGGGTAACACCTGTGTCGACCCGAGCGCGAACGGCAGTACGTCAGCTTGTGCGCCGATCAACATCTTTGGTCCTGGCAACATCTCGGCAGCGGGTGCAGCGTTCCTGCGTACCGCTGTTGCTTCAACGACCGAATTTGAGCAGCTCATGGGCTCTGTCACCGTTTCCGGTGACTTGGGTGCCGCTATGGAACTGCCAGGTGGACGCATCGGCGTTGCTGTTGGTTACGAGCACCGTGAAGATGACGGCTTCTTCCTGCCTTCGCAGGATTTGGCCGCTGGCACAATTGCCGGCTTTAACGGTTCTCCCGCTTCGGGCGGTGGTTTTGACGTAGACGCAATCTACGGTGAAGCCTACTTGCCGGTCCTTGACAACCTCGAGATCGAGCTGGCCGCACGTTCGTCTGACTACAGCACCGCTGGTAGCGTTAGCGCATACAAAGTCGCGGGTTCTTGGCAGCCAATCGACCAACTGCGAATCCGTGGTGGTTACAACACGGCTGTCCGTGCACCCAACATCGCTGAGCTGTTCTCGCCGCAAAGCGAAGGCTTCCCAGGCGCTGCTGACCCATGCTCGCTCTCTGGTACGCCTGCTGCCGGCCTGTCTGCGACAGCGGCAGCGACTTGCGCTGCAACGGGTGTTCCGACTGCTTCGATCGGAACGGCTGCAATCAACCCAGCTTCTGGCCAGGTTCGTGCCATCTCCGGTGGTAACCCAGACCTGACCGAAGAAGAAGCTGAAACGATCACCTTTGGTGTGGTTGTAACGCCTGACTTCGTCGAAGGCCTGACCTTCAGCATCGACTACTTCGACATCGAAATCGACGACGCAATCGCGGCGTTCGGTGGTGGTGCCGCAAACGTGCTGAACAACTGCTACTCACCTGACAACACTGCCGGTGCAGCTAGCGACTTCTGCCAGGTCATCACACGTCGTGCAGACGGTACGATTGACAACATCGCACTGCAGGCACAGAACGTTGCTCTTCAGACTCTGAAAGGTATCGATCTGGCTGCTAGCTACAACACCGAGTTCTACGGTGGCGATCTGGGTATCCAGTACCTTGGTACGATTACCACAGAGAACGACTTCACCGCGTTTGATGGAGACGATCCAATCGAATGTGCTGGTAAGTTCGGTAACCTGTGTGGTGAGCCTATCCAGGAATACGGACATCGCGTGTCGTTCAACTGGAATCGTGACGCATGGACTGCACAGGTTGTGTGGCGCTATGTTGGCGAAACCGACGATGACGATGACGATACCACGTTCTTCGTAGAGACCCTCGACGCTGAGAACTACATCGACGTTTCTGGCTCATACGCCTTTAACGATCGTTACTCACTGTCGTTCGGTATCGACAACCTGTTTGACACCGATCCACCAATCATCGGTGACAACCAGGAGCAGGCGAACACCTTCCCTGCTACCTACGACGTATTTGGCCGCACGTTCTTCCTGCGCGGTTCAGCAACGTTCTAAATCCTTCGGGATTGTGCAAGACAGAAACGGCGGACTTCGGTCCGCCGTTTTTTTTTGGGTTACACTCTCGACTATGATCGGAAGCGATACCAACAGCGAGAACCAGTGGGACAACTACTGGAATAATGACGGTGCTGAAGGCGAAGTATTTGTCAGCGCAAGTGGCGCGGCGCACCCCGAACTCGCTGACTGGTGGCGACAGCAGTTTGCTCCATTAAGCACTGGCGACATGGTCGACCTGGCCTGCGGTGCGGGATCGGTCTTTGCCCATTTGCCCGATCACCACGACCATCGACTCTTTGGCGCCGACATCTCCTCGGAGGCACTTAACCTGATGCGCAAACGCATTCCGGGGGTTACGACCACCGTCTGTTCGGCTCATGATTTGCCGTATGAAGATCAGCAGTTTGATGTGGTGTGCAGCCAATTCGGCATCGAATATGCAGGGGCCCTGGCCTTTGAAGAGGCCGCGCGCGTAGTAAAACCCGGCGGCCGTTTAATGGTCATTGCCCATTATGCTCACGGTCAAATCGATGCGCGCAACCGCGAACATCGAGAACACGCCCATACCATCGTGTCGTCCAACTTTATCGATAAGGCGATAAAGCTCACCGCGGCCTCATATGCTCAACACGAGCAACGATTCCGGCAAGCGACCGAGGAATTTGTGCCGGCGGAACGTCAACTTGCCGCGGCGTGTGAAGCGCTACCGGAGGGCATTCACTTCCACCTTTACGGTGGCTTTCGACAGTTGTTCGAGCAACGACGTCAGTACGATGCTGACGACATCATTACCTGGCTTCAGCAGATGCGTGATGACGTGGCCGAAAACCTTCAGCGACTTGAGCATATGTGCCGGGCGGCCAGTGACCAGGACGAAATGAGTGCGATCATCAATGAACTCGAAAAACGTAACTGTCGCGAAATCAACTGTGAAGCATTGACGCTTGAGCAGCATAAATTGCCGCTCGCTTGGGCATTGACTGCACGCCGTTAACGTTCTCTTGATCCACCAAATATGCTAGCCTTTTAGCATTCAAATCTTAGGATCAAGTCATGAACGACATTCAACGCGGCATCGTCGAAGGCAAGCTTTTCCTCTACGAAAAACCCGAAATGCTGGCAATCGAAGACCACTTCGATCTCGGCGTTTCTCCCGTCGATGCCCCCTACGCGAATACGCGTAACGCCAGAGCGATTCCGCTGACGCAAACGGAATTTTCCATGGCCCAAAATGACTATCCGATCATTTTCACTGATCTTAAGAATCCCTCGCCTTTGGCGATTGTCGGTCTTATTGAAGACGACAACTTGTTTTTGAACGAGAAAGATCAATGGGAGCCCTACGCGTATCAGCCGGCTTATCTTCGCGCTTATCCGTTTGCCTTTGCTCGACATGGCGAGGACCAAATGGCCGTGGTGATCGATCGCGCCTCTTCCATGGTGAGCGATCAAGCGCAGTATCCGTTTTTTGACGACAAAGAGCTGTCGGAGCACTCGAAAAAGATGATCGATTTTGCCGCAAAGTTTGTCTCCGAGCGGCGTCGAACCGAGATGTTCTGCGAAAAGCTCGTCGAGCTCGATCTACTCACCGCCCAACACGTCTCTCATCAGACAGCTCCCGACGCGGAACCGACGGTCGTGGCCAATTATGTGAGCATCAATGCGGAGAAACTCACCGCGCTCGACAAGGACACGGTCTATGAGTTGCACACCTCAGGCATGCTGGCCGCGATGTACGCGCAAATAAATTCCACGGATAATTGGAATTATCTGCTGCAACGTCGAGCCCGAAAACTCGCAGGATAACGCCCAGTCCTTGCGCAAATTCGCGTGATAGCGATCAATCTTATCGCTCACATCAGACCCAAAAAGGCGGGGTAGTGCCGACGCACACCGTTAATCAGTTGAAAACGGGTGTGCTTCCGCTGTGCGGCGTTTATTCTTCAATCGACAATCAGCGGGTGTTGGTCGATGTGGCTCTGGATTGGATGCCAAACACGGCGCGAACCGGTAGCCGTCTCAGTGCTTCATATCCCAGTATGCACCCCACAATCGTCGCCAATAGCACCAAGGCGAATTCGAACCAGACGCCCAATGACCACGGCGTCAACCAATAGCCCACAGCGATCGTGATGGTTTGATGCAGAATGTAATAGCAAAACACCGCGCCGGTGAGATAGCGAAGAATCGGCCGGTCGAACGCGAGGTAACGCTGCGCCAGCCCAAGCAGAAGAGTGATGCTCGCCCAAGCGTAAACAATCTCCACCACCGTATAGACCTGACCGGCGACCGGCCTTAGCCACTCCGGCACCGGCTCGACAATCCACACCACCCAAAGCAACAGGAACACCAAGGCACTTGTTGGCAACAGCCGGTCGATGCCGCGCCAGAAATCGGTGTGTTTGGCAACGAAATACCCAATCATAAAAATAGTAAAGCGGTGCCCATGGTGGGCCCAATCGTCTACCAGCGCATGCGTGGTTGGGAAACGGGGAGACAAGGCGAACGCAACAGCGATAAACGGGATCGGCACAAGCAGCAGTAGGCGCCAGCGGGCCGCACTGAGCCACGAGACAAAGCGCATGACCGGACCGTTTGCGAGCGCCTGAAGAATTGGCAGTAGCGCCAATACGATCAGAATGTAGACCAACAGATACACGACGTACCAAAGATGATTCCAGGTGGGCGTAATTATCGAAAATCCGCCGGACAAATACTGGGGATAAAAGCCGGCAAACCCCGGCTCAATCTCGCCCGCTTGAACCAGCTGAAAATACGCCTGTGGGACCACGACAAAAAAGAGGCCCCCTAGTATCGGAAGGCCCAAACGCGACAGTCGGGTTAGCGCGAACTGCCTCCTCGAGGCGAGCGTGTCGGTCGCAAAACGTATGGCAACACCTGAAATAAAGAAAAGTAGCGCCAGACGCCAAGGATTGAGCGTGAGCATTAACGGATGCGCCGCGGCGGAGCTGTATTGGCTCTTTATATGCCAGTCCCATTCCACGTAGAACATGCCCACGTGATAGAGAATAAGAAGCGAAAAAGCGATGACCCGCAGCCAGTCGAGGTCGTAGCGGCGAGTGGTGACAGGGACATTCATCTGGTGATAGTACGTCATACCTGGGTTAGATGGTCAGCGCACTCGACTTTCTGCCTGGGTTTGCTCAGTATCCTACCTAGACATCCAACTGCCTCTACCGAATCACTATTGAGATGTATCGCTTAATTTGCGCGCTTTTGCTGGCCACCGGATTACTCCAAGCCTGCTCACCGAACACGGAACACAGCGATTCTGCGGTCGCCGACATCCGCCCCTGGCTCGAAATGAAAACCACTAATTCGCGATACCGAGTGCGGATTGACGAGCACTATGCGCATATTCCGGCCGGTGAACTGCACGCCTGGATCGTGCAGGTAACCACCATAGATGAGGTACCACTGACCCCACAGCGTATGAAGCTCAGTGGCACCATGCCGGGCCACGGGCATGGCATGGCCACCTTTCCACAGGCGGTTGCCACCGAGCAAACCGGCCGCATGCGCGTCGATGGCATGAAATTTCACATGGGCGGGCTTTGGCGTATGCGCATCGACATCAATGACGCGGCGGGTCCGGACTATGCCTATTTCGAATTGGATGTGCAGCCAGCACACACACGCGCGCCCGCGAGCATCACGTTTAGCGAACAGGAACTGGCGCAACTCAATGGCCTACGTCTCGCTTCGCTCGCCGAGCTCCAAGCCGATCCGTCCAATCGATTCAGCCTTAACTCAGCCGCCGCCGCGCTCGGCGAGAAATGGTTTTTTGATCCAGGGTTCAGTCAATCCGGAACCGTTTCTTGCGCCACCTGCCATGATCCCGAGCTGGGATTCGGCGACGGCAAAGCCCTGAGTGTCGGCACCGCCATCACTCCACGTCACGCCCCGACACTCCCGGCAATCGCTCATGCGACTTGGTTCTACTGGGACGGGCGACGAGATAGCCTTTGGGCGCAAGCCCTTTCGCCTCTTGAGACCCGCGGCGAAATGGATAACCACCGTGGCGACGTGCTGCGCTATATTCTCACACACCCCGAATACGGCCCGGCATTTGAGCAGCTGACGGGGGTCGGAGCCGATCTACTCAATGATCTTGATCGCCCCGGGCTCAGTCCGTCCACGGAGTCTTGGCGAACGCTGAGACCACCCCAACAGGAGCGAATTAATACGGCTTTCGCTCTGGTCGGCAAGGTAATTGCGGCCTACGAAGAGACGCTGCAATACGCGCCCACGAAATTTGATCGATTCGTCGATGCGCTGCTTGAGGACGGTGAACGCGCAGCGAGCGATCTGTATACCGAGTCTGAGATGCGCGGAGCCAAATTATTCGTCAATGAGGAACAAACACCGTGCCTGCGCTGCCACAATGGACCGCTATTCACTAATCAAGAATTTCACAACATCGACACCGGCACCAATGCCGCCGGTGGTTTTGATAGCGGTCGCTTGGCTGGCGTTATTGCCGTAAAGGCCGACCCGTTTAATTGTCTGGGCGTGTACAGTGATGCGCAACCCGAGCAATGTTCCACACTTAATTTTGCGCGCGGCAACCACTTGGAATCCGGCGCGTTCAAAACGCCTTCGTTACGCAACATTAAAAACACCGCGCCGTATTTTCATGATGGACGTATGCCGTCGCTTCAGAGCGTCTTAGCGCACTATCTGGCGTCGCAGGGCGATGAAGACGATGTGCACGAAATGCCGATGTTTGAATTAACCCGTCAAGAAAGCGACGACTTGCTCGCGTTTCTAAACACGCTGTAGCGTCGAGGCGGGTCGGCAAAGAAGATGAAACGCTCGTCCCTGAGCGTGACGGTCATCCGTGTCTTGGGTGTCACGTTAATTGTAAAACGCTTTTTAAAATTTATCCAATCTGTACGCGCTTGGCGTACAGAAAATCGTAAAGCGGTTTTGCCTTTTCGTAGACCGCACGCAAGTGTGGGGCAAGCGTAATCGGTGCTGTGCGCGGAGCCTCAAACTCCGTCGATAACCACACTCGGTTGTACCAATGCGCGGCCCAGATTCCGTCACTGTCACGTTTTCCAGCAGGCCACGAAAGCATTCGTGTTGAAAACGGTACATCAATATATGCGCAGAGTTGCTCAAGATACGCACGCGGCTGTTGCAGAAAGTCTGCACTATCGATAACCATCGGCGCCACAGTCGCTTGCGAACATATTCGCTTATACAGATTAACTTGCTGCTCTAAACCAATGTCGTTAAGCGTCGGGCGCTCACGCTTTTTTTCGTACGACATCAACACGCGCGCGGGATCGCGCAGCAAAAAACAGTGGCGCAACTGCGGCAGCCAATCCAGCTCGTAGTGGTCGAGCATGTGGTGGCTCATGTGCTTTTGATAGCTCAACGTCACGCCGTCTGACAGTGGCGACGTACACAGCGCAACAACCTTCTCCCAGTGATTTTCCTGATCCGCCAAAATGGCCTCGCGCATGGGGTGATCTAGACCGGTATCGCGCAAGTAAGCGGCATAGAACGGCTCATCCATCACCACCGTGTCAGGGCGGTTCTCAAACGCGCGCATCATTGCGGTCGAAATATTGCGCGGTCCCGACCACATCGCCAACCTCACCGCACCGCGCCTCCATTGCCAGGCGCAGCGACGCCTCTGTGCCCTGTCACATCACAGCGACGACCGTAAACTGGCGCATAGACAAACCGTTTTGTGCGCATTTTCAGCTGCCCGCAAGTAGCTCTAAATAAAGAGTTTGCAGTCGCGCAACCATTGGTCCTCGCTCGCCATCGCCAATCGTTCGCCCATCGATGCGCGTCACCGGTGCCACTCCGGCGAAGGTGCCAGTAACAAAGGCTTCATCCGCATCGTAAACGTCAGTCAGCGAAAAATTGCGCTCGCGGTGAGGAATGTCGTGATCGGCGCATAGCCTGAGTACGTTCTCACGGGTAATTCCGCCTAGACAGTAGTCGCCTGTCGACGTCCATACTTCACCGCGCCGCACAATGAAAAAGTGGGTCGAATTGCACGTCGCCACAAAGCCATGCGGATCGAGCATGAGCGCCTCGTCGGCACCCGCTTTGGTGGCCTGAATGCAGGCGGTGATGCAGTTGAGCTTACTATGACTATTGAGTTTGGGATCCTGCACATCCGGATAGCCGCGTCGTACATGCACCGTAAACAGGGAAATGCCTCGTGTCAGCGTTTCGGGCAGCGCTTCTTTGTGCTCAGGAATGATGACAATCGTGGGTGGACCGATGGTTACACGCGGATCTTGGTAGGGCGTAGCCTTTACGCCGCGACTGACCATGAGGCGTATGTGCACGCCCTCTGTCATCTCGTTGGCTTGGAGTACTGCATCGATCTGTTGCGCTAACTGCGCTCGGGTGAGACCGATGTCCAGATCGATGGCCTTGGCGCCTTGCTCCAAGCGTTCAAGATGCCGATCGAGAAACGCCACGCGGCCGTTGTGTACGCGCAACCCCTCCCAAACACCGTCACCGAGAATAAAACCGCTGTCAAACACAGACACAACGGCTTTCGCACGCGGCACCAAATCGCCATTGATGGAAATCAGAATGTCGCGATTGCGCGCATCCTCGGAGTAGTCATGTGTGCCTTTAGCCATAAGCGAAAATGTAGCAGGTTTTGCGCGGGCAAGCTGCTATTCCTTGATGGCGGTTGGAGGCGACGCCAGAAACTCCGCGATCTTCTGCTCAGCGTCATCCCCAAACAGCACGGCGGCAATGCTGTCTAGTCGAGTCCGTTCGCGCAGCACGTCTTGCGGCACCACCAACGCGATGCTGGAGCGTCGACGGAACAAATCGTGCAGCGTTTCGATCATCTCGTTTGCAGCTGCGTACTCAAGCTCCGCCCAAGTAAAGCTACTGTCGGGAAAAAGCGTGCGCGCGGTGTCTGGCTTATCAGCGATGCGCTCGGCGATGGACTTTGCGGCATTGCCATAGCGGCGCCATAGACGGGCTGACAGCGTGCCCCGGGTCGCATCGGCGGTATGGGTATCGAGATTTTGCTGCCGCACGTATTCCATAAATTCTTCTTTAAGCTTAAGCCCGGGCTCACCCAGCCCCCCTCTTGGCGCATGCGCCACGTTTAAACCACACTGCGCCACCAGGCTAGTCACCTCGTCACCCACGTTTAAGCAGTCGGTGAGCTTGCCGCCAAAAATGCTGATATAGCGTTCGGCTTCGTTGCAGTGAATCTCGTGTTTGCGCGACAGTTGCAACCAATCGGCGCTTCCTTCCTGCCCGGCACTGCCGGCGATGACCAGAGGTCGAACGCCACAACGCTCAGCAATAATGTCCGCTTTGGTCAGCGGCACCTCTAAGTCAAGCAGCGCATTAATGTTATTCAGAATAAAGTCGCGATCCTCGTCGGTCACGTCTACGTACGGTGACGGCACCTGGGTGTCGGTCGTACCGATACACGAGCGAGCACCCTTGGGAAAGACAAAAAACATCCGTCCGTCACTCGCAAAAAAAGTCAGCACACGTTCTTCACTGGTCAGGCGCTTCACAATTAGGTGCACGCCTTTTGAAAACACATGGTGAAATCGTGTCTCCTGACCGATTTTCGCGTTAAGTGCGTCCACTTCGGGACCACACGCATTGACCACCAAACGGGTACGCATGACAAACGGCGTATCGGACTGTCGGTCGCGCACGCGAAGCTGCCATAGACCCTCTTGCCAATCAGCACGCTCTAATCCGAGATAATTGGCCGCAACGCCTCCGTGGCGCATGCATTGCACAACGAAACGCCACACAAAGCGCGCGTCACCGTCCGGTAGATAACAGTCAGAGTACTCAAAACCGCCGGCCGCCTCGTCGGTATTGATGAGCGGCTCACGAGATTTTATGCCGGACGGACGAAAGTAGGCCGGTCGACGCGTGGCAAAACGCCCAAACGCCCAGTACAACCATGTACCTAAATAAACAAACCAGGCGGGCATTCGAAATCCGCGGCGAAGCGTGGTCAAAAAGCGGACTTCGCGCACGGTACTTGGAAATGCCGCCGTCAGTTCGTTACGACCCTTGCAGAGTTTATTAACAAGCCCAAACTCATAATTCTCTAGATACTTAATCCCACCCCAAACCAAACTCGACGAGTTGGAGCTGGTGTTCCCGGCGAAATCCGCCTTATCGATTAGCGCCACGCGTGCGCCGCCGGCGGCGAGCGCGGCGGCGGAAGCCGCACCATTGATTCCAGCACCAACCACCACGACATCAAATTCCGTTTCACGCAATTTCTGCAAAATCCGTTCGCGGCGGCGGCGGGCCTGCTCGGCAAAGGTCATGCACACCTCTCGAAGACACAAAGTAGAAACGCATTATCGTTAAATTAAGGCTCACGATTGAGCCGGACAATGCTCCCTGCAATTTAACATTTACGTGCTGGACTTGCTCACGTTCCGAGATCGTGGCACCGTTTTGGTCTGACCTCGGGGGAACGATGATGTATCAAGTAAGCCTATCCAGCGCGGCGAAGCGCTTAGCGGCAGGTTGTATCCTGCTATTTTGTTTTAGCGCGACCGCACAAGATACCGATGGCGACGGTGTGCCGGATCTTACCGACAATTGCTCGCAAGTGCCCAATCCCGCCCAGCTTGATGTGGATGCGGATTTGCTCGGCAATGCGTGTGACGCCGATTTTAATAATGATGGCAGTGTCAACTTTCTGGATTTCGTGCAACTGACCGGCGCCTTTCAAACCGCGAACCCACTGTTTGATCTCAATGGGGATGGCATCGTTAACTTCCTCGATATCTCGCTGTTCGTGCCGAGTTTTAACGGCACACCTGGACCCGGCGCCATCGGTGCTTCGTTCGCCAGCGACGTGCAGCCCATTTTCATGAGCAAATGTGCACCGTGCCACACCATTCTTGGTCTTGGCGGTCACAATCTGGCCACGTCCTACGCCGACAACTTGGCGACGGGCAGTCAGTTCACCTGTGGTGGCACAACAATCGGCGAATGTGCGCTGGTGCGCGTACGATCCGGTCAGATGCCGCCGGGCGCGGGCTGCACAGGCAATCCCGTCACGGACGCGGGCAATGTAAGCTGCCTGAACTACACCGAGCAATCGCTGGTGTTTTCTTGGATAAACGGCGGGCTCGCACCGTAGCTGTTGTCTCAGCCGGTTCGTTGGCTCGATTCGAGAACCCGTGATGCATCGGGAGTCTCATCCAGCTGCACGGCGAGCCATAAGGCGGCGCCGGTCAGTGCGAACACGGTGCCACTGCCCAGGGCGACGGGCCATCCAAACGTACCGGCCAACCACGGAACGAGCAGTGCATTGAGCACACCCACCAGATTGCCACCTGTATTCATCACGCCGCAGGCCGCACCGGCCTGCGGTCCTCCCGCACGTATAGCCGCCGCCCAATACGCGCCCTCAGTGCCCTGATGGCAAAAGAACGCGAAAGATAAGACGAGCGCCATCACCCACGGCGTCTGGGCCATCGCACCAAACAGAATCAGGACGCCGCTGAGCACAAGGCCGGCAACCGCGGGTGCTCGACAGCCAAACTGCATCCCTCGACGACGCGACAATCGGTCGCACCAAATCGCCCCCAACGTGGCACCGATCGCCGCCGCGATCCACTGTAGCGCATTGAGATAACTCGCCGTTTGCGCCTCGATCTGACGGATTTCAACCAGGTAATAGAACATCCAGTTGAACAACTGATAAAACACGAAGTTCATGCAAAAGTAACTGAGCGTGAGCAGCAGCACATTGCGATTTCTGAGCACGTCTCGCCAACGCGACGGCGACCTCTTGTCGTCACGTCGGGCTCGCTCACCCGTGATGAGCGATGCTTCCTGTTCGTTGACGCGCGGATGCGCGCCGGGCGTATCCCGTATAAACAACCACCATAATGCGGCGGCGACAAAGGCCATGGTGGAGAGCACTACAAACGCGCTGCGCCAACCCATCACGTTAATCAACACAATGAGCAACGGCGCGGTGGCGGCTGAACCGAGCGTGAGGCCCGCACTCGACAAGCCATTTGGCAATGCCCACTGTCCGGGCGGAAACCAACGCTGAGTCGTCGCCCCTGTGACGGGGTAGAGCGGCGCATGCGCCACACCGACCAAGCACCGTACGACGATGAGCAGACCGACCACCCAACCGACCGATGCATCGGCAGGTATCCATGCGGTCGCCAAGGTGAGCACGCCCCAGAACAGCATCGCAATCGTCATCGCGCGCCGGGCACCAAACCGATCCGCGATCAGCCCCGCGGGAAACTGGCACACCACGTAGCCCACCGAGAAAGCCGCAAACACCCAGCTCAGATGCTCAGCTGTGAGCCCAAACTCCTGAGTAAGCGACGGCGCGGCGGCAGACAGTAGGTAGCGCAGCACGTACGATACGCAGCTAGCGAGAACCAACAGCGCCAGCACGCCGTAGCGAATTCGGGTTGGGTGCGCCATGGATGTACGGCTAAAAATTGCCCGCAGGAGTGGCGCGGCGACGCGCAGGATGCCAGAACGCACCTTCGACTATTTTGCAGGGCGCCAGGACACGCGACCAGTGCAACTCTCGCTGATAGTAGATATCGGCATGCAGATCATCGTTGGGTTCGCCAAACGGTTGTTCGACCGAGGCGATAGCCAAATTTGCCTTGCATACCGGCGACCAGACGGCGGAGGTCACAAAGCCGATCTGCCGCGACTGTCCCGCATAGAGATAAGCGTGATGGGCCGGTTTGTTGCCCGCGACGTCCAGCTTCAGAAGGCGCCATTTGGACCCTCGCTTTTTTTCGTCAAGCAGAGCACGACGCCCGGTAAAATGGGGCTTGTCGAAGTCCACAAGGGCGGCCAATCCCAGTTCGAACGGCGAACGGGCGCGGCCAGGGCGAACAACCTGATCCGCACCGATAAAGTCGACGCCTGCTTGCAAGAAGCCAGCCTCGATTCGCGCCATCTCATAGGCATTCGTGCCGACCGGGCGAACGCCCAGGTGTTTACCGGCTTCCATAAGCCCATCCCAAAGCTCGACCGCACAGGATGGGTGTAGCCACAACTCGTAGCCTAAGTCACCGGTAAACCCCGTGCGCGAACACATCACCGGAACCCCGTTCAGTTCGTACCAATTCAAACGAAACGGCGGAAGTAATTCGACCCCATTAAAACCCAATGCTTTGAGCACCGCACACGACGTCGGACCCTGAACGGCCAGTGCGGCCAGGGACGTTTCGTCTTCAATCGTCACATCGAAACCGATCGCGGAGGCCATAAGCCAGGCATAGTGCCGCTCATAGGCACACAATCGATACACTCCGTCATCCACATGAAACAGCGTGCCGTCATCGAGTACCTTGCCAGCGTCATCACACCAAACAACGTACGTAACGCGACCGGCTTCAAGCGTACTCACCTCTCGTGTCACGAGCCGATTGAGAAAATCTCGGGCATCGGGTCCCGAAATGCGATATTTGTTGAGTGGTGACAGATCAAACAGGCCCGTGGAGTTGCGCAAGGCGAAATACTCCAGCTCCTCATCGTCATACGCGTCGCTGACCGTCACACCCTTCCACTGGTGCCAGAGATTCAGACGATTGGCGGCAGCCGTGCGCAAATGAAAGGGGCTTACAGCGGTCGACAGATTCATCGTGCATTGACCTCTCGAAGTATTTCTCGGGCGCAGTTGCGACCTGCCGCGCCGCTGACGCCGCCACCGGGATGGGTACTCGCGCCGCAAAGATACAAACCGTCTACTGGGAGCGCATACCGCTCGGCACCATAGGTTGGCCGCACAAATAAAAATTGATCGAGGGACAGCTCGCCGTGGTGCCAGTGACCACCGGACACGCCATAGGCATACTCCAGGTCGAGCGGCGTTTGCAGCCGCGACGACACAACTTGTTGTCGCAGCCCCGGCAGATAACGCTCGAGTTGGTCGAGAAGTTGCTCTGTGAGTCGCGTCTTGGCCGCATCAGTCCAGCCTTCTTTGAGCTCATAAGGCACATATTGCACCGACGCGCTCAGGACATGCTGCCCAGACGGAGCGAGCGACGGATCGATGAGGGTGGGCAGGCCAAACTCCATCACGCATTCGTCCGACCACTGTCCATACTTGGCCGGATTAAACGCGTTTTCGACGTGATCCATTGTTGGCGCAATCACCAACCGTTGAGCGAGGTCATTTTCATTTAGATTGTTAACCGATGGCATCCCCGCCAGAGCCAAATCCAGTCGCGCGACATTACCGCTGCAACGAATATGATGCACCCGACGTATAAATCCGGCATCGAAGTGGCGCGCACCGACCAGTGACAACACGGTAGCGCGAACATCCAAATTGGATACCACCCGATCCGCCGAGATTATTTCGCCGGATTCCAATACGATGCCGCTGGCGCGACCACGCTTGACCACGACCTGAGCCACAGGGGCTTCGGTGCGAATCTTGACGCCACGCTGTTCGGCGACCTCTCGCAACGCGTCGATCAAATTCTCGCCGCCGGCGGCGTGGACCAACGGCGGTGCCCCACTCAGACGATGCATGAAATTCAGGACCGTGTTGCCCGAACGTGGCCCGAGATGACTACCCAGTGTCCCGTCTAACGCTAGCGCCCCTTTGAGGGCATCCGTGGTCAGCCACTCGTTAAACACATCGTAGACATTGCCGGCGCCCACCCGCAACAGCGCCCGCAAATCGTCGCGACCGAGCCGTCTTAGATCCAAACCCAATCGTGCGAGTGCAAATCGCTCGCGGTGCGTATCGGGTTTGAGTTTGGGTGGGCGCCGAGCATAGAGGGTTTCGAGCAGCCCACCAAAGCGCCGCATTTGTTCCATTAGGCCGCGATAGGCCTGTACATCGTGTTCGGGCAGTCCGCGAAGCACCGCGGTACGGTTGAAGACGATCGGCGCCGCGCCGTCCGAGAGCACAACCGTGTCGAGCGAGGCGCGCTTCGCCAACGTTGATTGCAACGTCAATTCGTGAAGCACAGCGGGCGCGAGCTGGTAGAAAAAGAGCGCTGGCCCAGGCGCACGAAAACCGGGAGCGAACTCACTCACTGCCGCCATACCACCCAGCGCTGACCGCGCCTCATAGACCGTGGTATCAACGCCACCTTCTGCGAGCAATGCCGCGGTCACGAGGCCATTATGTCCGCCACCGATGATGGCTGCACTAGTCATCGCCAAAGTTCTCCGGCACCGTGTTGGGCTGCTTCAGATCGCGCAGAATTTCGCGCGCTGCATTGGCGCCCGGTGCCGCCATTACGCCACCTCCGGGGTGAGTACTCGAACCGCACATATACACCCCTTTAACGGGCGCTCGATACTGCGCATACCCCGGCAACGGTCGGTTGAACAACAGCTGGTCAAGCGTCAGTTCGCCCTGAAAAATATTCCCCGAGGTCAGACCCACCTCGGCTTCAAGCTCTCGCGGTGTGCGCACTTCCATATGTAGAATCAGATCCTTGAAATCGGGGCTGAAGCGACCGATCTGATCGATCACGGTTTGTCCAAACGCATCGCGATCGGCATCTGTCCATTCACCGGTCGCGAGCCTAGGTGGGCAGTACTGTACGAACACACTCATAAAATGCTTACCCGGCGGTGCCATGGTCGGATCGCACGTTGTGGGCATGAGCATGTCGAGGTACGGATCTTGGGACCACCTTCCTGCTTTCCAATCGTCGTACCCGCGTTCGAGGCGCTTGACGCTATCGACAAAATGCATATCACCGCCGTAGAGCGGACTGCCCTTGGGCAAGGCGCTAAAGGTGGGTAACCCGTCTAACGCGATGTTGACCTTGCCCGACGAACCGCGAATGCGAAAGTGCTCAACGCCCTTCACAAAATCGGCGGGCAGTTTAGTCTCGCTCATACACGTTAAGAACGTGCGCTTGACGTCGAGATTGGACACGACGATCGAGCTCGTCAACTCCTCTCCAGAGGCCAGCGCAACGCCGGTTGCGCGCCCATCTTTCACCAATATTTGCTCGACCGGTGCGTTGGTGCGCACCTCGCCCCCGCGCTCACGAACCGCGCCGTACAGTGCCTGCGAGACCGCACCCATGCCGCCACGCGCCAGCCCCCAGGTGCCCACATTGCCATCCACATCCCCCATATAATGATGAAGCATGACGTAGGCGGTACCCGGAGAATAAGGCCCGAGTGCCGTGCCGATAATGCCGCTGCCGGCCAGATTGGCTTTGACGATGTCGGTCTCAAAAAACTCGTCAAGATAGTCTGCGACGCTCATGCTCCAGAAACGGAAGGTGTCATACATGACCGCTTCATCGAGTTCGCCAAACGCCTGGCCGATCGTCATGAGTTCACGCAAATCACGGGGCCGAAACGAGGTCGGATCCGGTGGTGTGGACAGCATAAAGTCGCGAATGAAACGACACTGGCGCGCGGTCTCGGTTTTGAAGCGGCGCCACGTCTCAGCATCGTGCAGCGAATGACGCGCATACTCCCGATAGGCCAGTTCTCTATCCCGATAAGCCGCGAAATAGTCGCCGTTTTCCATATACGTGACACCACCACCGTAGGGCGTCACCTGCAAACCATGGCGAGCGAGATTCAGCGCGCGGTATATTTCGGGCCGCAGCAGACTGCACACATACGAGCAGTTGGAGTACTTCCAATCGGAGTACAGCTCTCGACTCACGGTTGCGCCACCAATGTAGTCGTTCTTTTCAACCACCAGCACACTCAGGCCAGCCTCAGCCAGAAAGGCAGCATTGGTTAAGCCGTTGTGGCCGGCGCCGATGACAATCGCGTCGTACTGTTTCAAGCGGATATCAGCCTGGTCCGTAGGGGTGGAATAGAAAATGTGGGTGTTGAGCGGTGTCTGAGCAAATCGATTTCAGGAATTTCCCTGATTTTGCATCGAAAAAGGTCAAATTCGAGGAAAACACTGAGTGCATGCATCGATCAAGTCTGCGTATGTTACATCACTAGGGTACCCGCGAGTCTATCGTGTCTACCTAGCCGGGATCACGAACGACGATCGTCATCCAACCCGCTCGCGTCCTACCCGGGTTCTCGATGAGTAACCAACCGCGTCAGCGTGTGTGTAGCCGAACTGCATGGTTCGACTACACACACGGCGGCGCATTGTGTGGTGCTCAATACCGACGCCGACGCGCACTTTCTCCGAGCGTGCTTCCTGACTGGTGTGAAGGGCAGGCTACATCTATTCCCGACGCACCCTCCGACGACGCCCGCCACAACCGTCAGCGGCGCGTTGTCGGCGCCACGCCCATCGTTTTCGCGATAATGCTCAGCATTACCTCATCGGCGCCACCACCGATCGATGCCAGACGCATGTCGCGAAATCGACGCGAAATGAGCATGTCATTCATAAACCCCATTCCGCCATAGTATTGCAGGCAACCGTCCACCACCTCACGATAGAGTCGTCCGGTTTTGAGCTTCAACATGGACACCTGCTGCAGCACATCTTGACCCGACCGATAGCGGAGGATCGTCTGTTCTAACAGCGCTCGAAATAGGGTCACTTCTGTCTTGAGCTCAGCCAGTCGAAAATGCACCGCTTGATGGTCCAACACACTCTGTCCAAAAATACGTCGTTCACGCGTGTAAGCGATTGTGTCGTCGATGGTCATCTCAAGCACTCGAACCGCAGCGGCGGCCACCCACAATCGCTCTTCCTGAAACTGCGTCATTTGATAAGTAAAACCCTGACCCGGTTCGCCCACACAATACCGTTTGGGCACGCGCACATTGTCAAAGTGAATAAGCCCTGTGTCCGACGAGTGCATGCCCATTTTGTCGAGCTTGCGGGCTCGCTCCACACCCGGCGTATCCATCGGAATCACAATGAGGCTTTTGTTGTGATGCGCATCGCCGTCACCGGTATTGACCAGCGCCGTCATAAAATCCGCCTGTATCGCGTTGGTGATCCACATCTTCTGGCCGTTGATCACGTAGTCTCCGCCATCCTCGCGAGCCCAGGTTTTGATGGCTGACACATCACTGCCCGCTTCCGGTTCCGACACACCTAAACACGCGACCTTGTCGCCACGAATCGCCGGCTGCAAAAACTCGTCGCGCAATTCCTGAGACCCGTGATTAGCCAGACACGGCGTGGCCATGTCCGTTTGCACGCCGATCGCCATTGGTATGGCGAGGCAATCCGTCTCACCGAGCGCCTCCACACAGGCGACGTTGTAGCTGTAATCTAGCCCCAGGCCGCCATCCGCTTCGGGTTTTTGGATGCCGAGCAGGCCCAGATCGCCCATTTTTTTAAACAGCTCATGAGCGGGAAACATCTTTGCCTTTTCCCATTCATCGACAAACGGATTGATCTCTTGCTCGACAAAGCGTCGCGTCGTGCGCTGAATTTCATGATGTTCGTGTGTGTAAAAATCCATGCGGACTCCCGTGATCGCGCTCAGCGTGGAGGCAAGCCCAAACCGCGCGCGTCATTTACTCGGTATCGGTAGGCTCAATGCGAATAAGTAGCTCGTCCGCCGCGATCTGCTCACCTTTGCGGGCAGCCACTTCGGCGATTTTGCCCGCCGTAGGAGCGACAATTTCATGCTGCATTTTCATGGCTTCCAAAACCGCGAGCTTATCGCCCTGTGCCACTTGGTCTTCCGGCGACACAAACACGTCGATCACCACGCCATGCATCGGGCAGAGCACGGTACCCTCGCCCGCCGCAGACTCCCCGCCAAAGGACGCCAGAAGATCCGTGAAGCGCAGCGTCACCCCGTCAAACATGACAAACAGGCGACCATCGGCAAGCACCTGGTATTGCACATCGAACCGCTCGCCACCGACACGAATGCGCGCCGATTCGTCATCGAAATGGTCGCCGATCACCGCAAACGTCGCGCCACCGATCTCGATGCGCAGTGTCGATTCATCGAGCGATGACACGACCGCTTCATGCTCGGTGGATGAACGTCCATCCTGCAGTTGATAGGTCGATCGCAAACCCTGATTATTCGACCAGCCAAGCATGGCATGACTGCCGCCGAGTGAACGACGCCGGGCGAGTCGTCGATCATGGAAATAGCGCAAGGTCGTGGCCAATGCAACGTGTTCACCGAGGACCGGCCGGCCAGCGAAGCCAGCGTCGCCAAACGCGTCACCGATAAACGCGGTTGTCGCGCGGCCACTGGCAAAATCAGCCGCATTCACACAGGCGAGCAGAAACTCAATATTGCTTTCCGGTCCGAACAGCACACTGTCACGCAATGCGGTAGCAAGATGATGCAATGCCTCATCACGGGTTTGACCAAAACCGATTACTTTGGCCAGCATCGAATCGTAAAACGGTGAGATCAATTGTCCGCTCGTGACCCCGTCATCGACCCGCACACCGATACCCTGTGGTGCACGCCAGCGCGCGATGAGACCGGTGGAGGGTGCAAAATCGTTCGCCGGATTTTCCGCATACACGCGCGCCTCAATCGCGTGCCCCCGAAGTTCAACATCCGATTGACGGATGCTCAAAGGCTCATTTCTTGCCACCTGAATCTGCATAGCCACCAGATCGCAGCCCGTCACAAGCTCGGTCACGGGATGCTCGACTTGCAAACGCGTGTTCATTTCCAAAAAGTAGAAGTCGTTGTTTTTATCGAGTAAGAATTCCACCGTACCCGCGCCGCGATAGTCAATGCGTCGCGCTGCCGCGACCGCTGCCTCACCCATACGCGCACGAAGATCTGGTGTCATAATCGGACACGGCGACTCCTCCAACACCTTTTGATGTCGTCGCTGTACCGAACAGTCGCGCTCCCCTAAGTGAATAACATGACCGTGATTGTCGGCCATAACTTGAACCTCAACGTGCCGTGGTTCAATCACCGCTTTTTCGAGGATAAGCTCGCCGGAGCCAAAGGCATTTTGTGACTCAGAGCGGGCTAAACTGATCGCGCTGTCGAGCTCGCTGTCGTGCTGAACCAGACGCATGCCGCGACCGCCACCACCCGCGGCAGCTTTGACCATTAGCGGAAAACCAATCGTGCGGCCTTCTTTTGCGAGCACGGCGGGGTCTTGATCTTCACCCTCGTAGCCGGGAATACAGGGCACATTCGCGTCAATCATCATGCGTTTGGCTGCGGCCTTGTTGCCCATTGCCGCGATCGCCTCAGGCGAGGGTCCTATGAAAATAATGCCGGCATCGGCGCAGGCACGCGCAAAATCGGCATTCTCTGATAGAAAGCCATAACCGGGGTGAACCGCCTGCGCACCAGTCGCCATCATCACTTCGAGCAACTTATCCGCATTGAGATAGGATTCGGTCGCTGGGCCTGCGCCAATGCACACCGCCTCATCGGCTAACGCGCGGTGTGGCGCATCGTGATCCGCGTCGGAATATACCGCAATCGTGTGAATCCCCATTGCGCGCGCCGAGCGAATTACCCGACAGGCTATCTCGCCCCGGTTTGCGATGAGAATTCGTTCTATAGTCGCCATGTCTATGTCCTGGTGTCTAACTGCTTTATTTTGCCCGCTTGACTATCGGCGGCGTGCTGTCGGCCATCACGTGCTGGAAGATTGCCAAGCGGGTGCCCGACGATCAAAAAAAGCCCGGGTGCCCTCGCGCCCTTCTTCGCTCGTCACGCACTCGGCGAAACGTTCTGCCGCCCACGTCTTGAAGGCGTCGTGATCGGAGTGCACAAGGTGGCTCAACACGCGTTTGGTCACACCCACCGCACCGGGTGCGCATTGCCCAACTTTTTCTTTGAGCGCACGCTCCAGTAGGTCGAGCTCAGTGCGATCATCGGCCAACGCGTCGATCAGGCCAAATTCATGCGCCTGAGTCCCATCGAAACGCTCCCCCAATAGTAATAGCCGTCGCGCGACACTCGGTCCGGTGCGCTGCATTACATAGGGCGCTATCTGCGCTGGCGCCAATCCTATTCGCGTCTCGGTAAACGCAAATTGTGCATCGCGAGTCGCCAACACGAAATCCGCCGCACAGGCCATACCGAGCCCTCCGGCCATTGCCGCACCCTCGATCAGCGCGACCACCACCTGCGGCGCGCGATGAACATGTTCAAACAGCTCCGCGCCGCCAAGGCTGGTTTGGCGCGATTGATCGTAGGCCTTTGTATCCGACAGCTCGCTCAATGCCCGAAAGGCTTTGAGATCACCGCCGGCACAAAACACGCCACCCTCGCCTCGCACGCTGATGCCACGCACTGTGCGGTCATTACGCACGGCTAGAAACACCGCATTCAATTCGGCGCTCAAACGGTCGGTGAGCGCATTGCGAGTAGACGGCTCGTTCAGCGTCACGCTCAACCAACCTGCATTGAGCGAGAGTTTCAGCGAGTGTGTATCGGGCAGTGACGTCATCGATAGCGCTCAGAAACGGGACACGCCAAAACTGTTCGCCTGTGTCGTTCGCGCGCGCGCTTCCCAAATGGTCTCGAGCGCAAAACCCAGCACTCGGCGCGTGTCGCGAGGATCGATAATGCCCTGGTCAAGGACGCGGCCGGACGTGTAAAACGCACTCGACTGTTTATCGAAATGGGCAGTAATGCGCGTTTCCTGTTCGCTCATGGCGGCCTCATCAATCGGCTGGCCACGACGCTTGGCCGAAATTCGCATTACCTGCGACATGGTTTGGGCCGCTTGTTCACCGCCCATAACGCCGGTCGTGGCGTTCGGCCAAGCAAACAGGAAATCGGGTTCATACGACTGGCCACTCATACCGTAGTTGCCGGCACCAAAACTGGCGCCGATGTAAAGTGTGATGCGAGGAACACGCGTATTCGCCACGGCCTGGATCATTTTGGATCCATGTTTAATCATGCCGGCCTGCTCGTATTCAGTACCCACCATGTAGCCGGTTGTGTTGTTAAGAAACAAAATGGGCCGCTGCGCTTGATCGCACAGCTGAATGAAGTGCCCAGCCTTCGTCGCGCCCTGTGGGTCGATCGGTCCGTTGTTCGCAATAATGGCGATGCTGTGGCCGTAAATTCGCGCGGTCACGCAAAGCGTCGCTGCACCATACCGAGATTTAAACTCCTCAAAATCGGACCCATCGACCACACGCGCGATCACCTCACGCGCGTCATACGCTTTCTTATGGTCGATCGGCACCACGCCCGCGATGTCGTCCACACTATATTTAGGCTCATCAAAGTCCTGCGTCGGAATCGGCGGACACTGTTGATTCCAGCCGAGGTCGTCGACAATACGTCGCGCCACATTGATGCCGTGGTTGTCATTCTCGGCGAGATATTCGACCACGCCTGTAACCTCAGAGTGCATTTTCGCGCCACCGAGTTGTTGCTCATCGGCGACCTCACCGGTGGCCGCGCGCACCAAGGCCGCGCCCGCCAGCGCCGCCATACCGTTGTCTTTCACGCCGACTACGTAATCACTCATGCCGGGCATGTACGCTCCACCGGCGGTCGATGGTCCATGCAGAACGGCGATACACGGAACGCCCGCTGCACTGAGTTTGGCCAACCGATAAAACACCGCGCCAAACTGCACCCAGCCCTCTACCGCGTAATCCATCAGATTGGCCCCGGCGCTTTCCACACAGTGAATCACAGGCAGTCGAAAGCGCTGCGCCACCGCCAACGCACCGAGTGCTTTGGGCAGTGAGCCCTTCGTAACGGCACCGGCCCGTATACCGCTGTCGTCGACCCAAACAAGACACCGAACGCCGCTCACGAAGCCAATGCCAACAATCATGCTGGCACCTGGAATACTGGTATCTGGATCACTGTCCTCCATCAGGTAGTTGGCCATGTTGTACAGCTCAAGAAACGGCATGCCTGGATCGAGCAGGCGGTTTAGCCTCTCTCGCGGCAGCAACTGACCTCGCTCCTCAAAGCGCGCCGCGCGCTTGCTTGAGCGCTCTACCGCGCGCGCCTCGAGTGCGCGCATATGATCGACCAACGCCAGCATATCCTGGCGATTGCGCAAAAATTCATCGTCGTTGGTATCAACTTTGGAGACAAACACTGTCATTTATAGAGACTCCGCAAGGTCTTTCGGTACCGCGATGGGCAAATGAAGCAAAACTTGTGCATACGCCTTGCCTTGCGCATCACCGCGCAGGCTGGCCATGCCACCACCGCCCAGCACATCGTGCAGAACCAGGTTGACGGCGTGGATTCCGGGCAACAAGAAACGGTCTACGCGCGATGGCGTAAAAGGCGCAAACACGTGTTCAACGCGCGCGGGTTCAAGCCCTTGCCAGATCCACGGCAGATACGCCCGGTCGCGAGCAATGATACCAATATTTGCGCGATCGCCCTTATCGCCACTTCGCCCCCATGCAAGCTGAATGAGCGGCACCGACACAGCCACCTCGCCGATGGCCTGGGGCTCGGCCGGTCGTTCGATGGTCGTCGAGACATCCGATGCGTCGCGCGCTGCATGATCCACTGGATAGGCCGTTGAATCGATTACAACTTGTGCATCAATTGCGTCACGCGCCAGCGTGCATGAGAAGAGGCGCACGACCGGCGAGGGTTTGGGGCGGCCCGTTTGAAAAATGGCGAGTCCAGGGGGCGTGGCCAGCCCAAGCCCGGTTACCGCCTGCACAAAGATCGCCGCGCCGGCCATTTCATTATGTTTAACCGCCAGATTAAGCTGCACCTCGCGCCGATCATGGCGTGACACGGAGACACCGCGCCTCAATGGCGAGGCCAACATCGCGTTGTCGGTGGCCGTAAGGCGGGTCGTCTCCGCACCGCCGTTAGAATCCGTCGCTGATGGGACACGCCCATCACCACCAAATTGACTGTCGGCTCCGACGATCTCAATGTTGCTCTCAGACAGGCCGTTTAACCCCCTCTCACGCAAGTTGGCCTCGGTGCGCGACAGCGCCGCCGCGGCAAAGGCTTCGGCCTTGGCCACCGCTTCGAAACCGTAAAACCCGAGCGACATCGAAGTCTTGTGGCCATCTGTGTAGGTCACGCTGACCTTGTAATCAGTGGGCGGCGAACCGCCTAACGCACCCACTACTCGCACCGTGTGCGCATCCGTTTGTTCCAGCGTCACCCGACTGAAATCGCACACCACATCGGGCAGCAGATACCGCTGTGGATCTTCGATCTCGTACACAAGCTGCTCAGAAACGGTGCCGACGCTTACCTTGCCACCGGTACCCGGTGGCTTGGTCAAGTCGATGCGCGCGTCACAATCGATTATGGCGATCGGATAGCCGATATCGACCATCGTGCCGTCGATGTCTCGCCAGTCGGTAAAGTTGCCACCCGTCGCCTGAACACCACACTCAATAAGATGCCCCGCGAGGCTGGCCTGCGCCAGTCGATCTAACTCGTGCATTCCCCATTCAAACTCGGCCAAACAGACGCCGAGCGTCAGCGCGCTATCGACGCAGCGACCCGCAATCACGATATCCGCGCCCGCGCGAAGTGCCTGCGCGATAGGCTGTGCGCCGAGGTACGCATTGGCGCTGACGACACGCTCTACGTCCGGAAAAGGGGCACCACTGTACAGCTCGTGCTGCTCTTGCAGCAACGCCATCTGGTCAACCACATCATCCCCGGTGATCACCGCGACCTTCAAATCCAGTGCCAATTCATCGACCGCCGCGCATACCGCCGCACCGCACGCCAGCGGATTCATTCCACCTGCGTTGCTCACCACTTTTACGCCACGGTCGGCAATTTGTTTGAGATTGGGTGCCAGAGCCGCCGTAACAAAGTCGCGGGCAAAGCCCAGTGCGGCATCGCTTTGCCGTGCGCGCGCCATAATCGATAAGGTGACTTCGGCCAGATAGTCGTAAACAAGGTAGTTGAGCGGCTCATAGGTCAGCAGCTGGCGCGTGGCATGGGCCGCGTCGCCCCAGTAGCCGCAGGCCCCTCCAATAGCGACGCGCGTCGGATTCTCGGTCCTGGACACTGGCGCGGTAACTGACACGATAGGGCTCTCCAAGCAGGCAGCGGGTGTTCGCTGACAGCGTTCGATTGTACATGCAAACGCAACGAGGCCGGATCGGTATTCCGATCCGGCCTCGCGGTCTAATCAGGCGCGTTGCGTACGCGCCAAAGGGAATGGATTACTGATTCACAAGGCGACGATCCGCCTCGGCTAATACGTCCTCAACAGGTGGTCGTTTGCGATAGCCTTCCTCGGCGAATTTCGCCACGAGCGTACCGCTTGGACTAAACAGCATGATGCCGGGATGCGGGATACCATAGCCTGACGTGCCTTTTTCGTGCTTTTCATTACGAATGCCAAATGCATTGATCACACGCGAACCCTCGTCAGACACCAAGGTATAACCAATGTTTTGTTCATCGGCGAACGCATTGAGAATCGCTACCGAGTCGTAGCTCAACACGACAAGATTGACGCCGCGTTTCGCAAACTCGTCACGCGACTGGTTGAGTTCGACAATTTGGCGCTTGCAAAACGGGCACCAGTCGGCCGAACGCACAAACGCAATGGCCAGCCCATTACCTGTGGCCAGATCCGACAACGTCACCGTGTCGCCCTCGTGCGTGGTAACCGTAATATCCGTCGGTAGCGTGCTGCCGATCGATGGCCCCCAATGCTCTTTGTGGTTTGGATGGGCAAGCGCCGTCACAGCAAACACGGTGCTCAACACAGAAACAAGAGAAGTTCGAAAAATCGTGCGCATGAAGATTTCCTTTTGATCGAAGAGACAGACACGCAGTGTCGACGGCTTTCCTGTGCGCCGTGCACTCGGCATCCGTTGTAACGAGGATCAGGCCAGTCCGGCCTGAATAGCTACCCGAATAGACCATCCTAACGCTTAGGTTATTTCATCGCGTGACAATTTGTGATGAAACCGTCGAGCGCGAAGAAAACAACGGCATTTAATTATTTAGTCTTCAATATCAGGCATTTACATCGACAATCACGCGTCCACGCACCTGCCCCTTTAGAATGTCTTGCCCGAGTTGGGGTAAATCGCTAAGCGTGGCCGGCATGGCCATCGCCGTCAGCGCTTCGGTGCTCAGGTCGGTTGCCAGGCGATGCCAGGCATCGACGCGATTTTCATACGGCTGCATCACGCTATCAATCCCGAGCAGGTTCACACCGCGTAGAATAAAGGGTATGACCGTCGCTGGCAGTCCCGCGCCCCCGGCGAGCCCAACAGCCGCCACCGAGCTGCCGTATTTCATCTGGCCCAAAACCCGTGCCAACATTGGCCCACCAACGGCATCGATACAGCCCGCCCAGGTTTCCGACTCGAGCGGTCGTTTCGTGGTTTCATTGATCTCTTCACGCGCCACAATCTGGGTGGCGCCCAATGCGGTCAAGTAATCGGCGGCCTCGGGGCGCCCCGTCACGGCCGCAACGTCGTACCCCAGTTTGGACAAGATCGATACGGCCACCGAGCCCACACCACCTGCAGCACCGGTAATCAACACGGGACCTTGGCCGGCGGTCAAACCCTGACGCTCTAGCGCCATGACCGACAGCATCGCGGTAATGCCGGCGGTCCCGATGGTCATCGCATCGCGTGTGCTGATGGAATCCGGTAACGGCACAAGCCAGTCGGCTTTAACACTCGCTTTTTGTGCGTAGCCGCCCCACCAAACTTCACCCACTCGCCAACCGGTCAGCACCACCCGGTCACCCGGCGCATAACGATCATCGCTTGACGAAGCCACCGTGCCAGCAAAGTCAATTCCCGGAACATGCGGATAGGTTCGTACCAGCCCTCCGCCCGAACCCAAACACAAACCGTCTTTGTAATTCACGGTGGAGTATTCGACATCGATCGTGACGTCACCCTCCGGCAAACGCGACTCGTCAAGCTGCTGGACGGACGCGCTGGTTTTGCCGTCCTCGTCTTTTTCTACTACAAGCGCTGCAAAGCTCATGGGTAAATTCCTTGATTATTCAATGCGAGAGAAATACTGGCGAGGCGTTACTTTACATGCTCGCGCAATACGAATTTCTGAATTTTTCCTGTGGCGGTTTTTGGCAAGTCGCCGAAGACCACTTTCTTGGGCGTCTTAAACCCCGCGAGGTGCTCACGGCAAAATTCGATAATCTGGCCTTCTGTTGGGTTTGCGCCGGGCTGCAATTCAACAAACGCGCACGGCACTTCACCCCACTTTTCATGGGGCATGGCCACCACGGCCGCCGCGGCCACATCTTGGTGGCGGTAAAGCACGCCCTCCACCTCAACCGACGAGATATTCTCTCCGCCAGAGATGATGACGTCTTTGAGTCGATCGCGAATCTGCATGTAGCCGTGTTCGCGCCACACCGCCGCGTCTCCACTTCGAAACCAACCGTCACGAAAGGCCTCGGCCGTGGCAGCAGGGTCTTTATAATAGCCTTTCATAATAGTATTGCCGCGAAGCACGATCTCTCCTTCGCTATGACCATCTCGCGGCACCAGCGCATCGTGCTCTAGGTCCACGATGCCGACGCACTCGGTCATCGGAAACGCTACCCCTTGCCAGCTTTTGATTTCAGCCTGCCGCGCATCGGATTCGGTGTCCCATTCCTCACGCCACAAACACTGCGTGACATGGCCAAAGGTCTCGGTCAGTCCATACACCTGCATAACGTTAAAGCCGAGTGCGCGGGTTTTTTCGAGAACGACCGCAGGCGGTGGTGCACCCGCTGTCATCAATTGCACGGAATGAGTAAATTCGCGCCGCTCGCTGAGGGGCGCATCGACTAACATCGATAATACGATGGGTGCGCCGCCGAAGTGGGTGACCTGGTGATCGGCCACCGCATTGAAAATATTGGCTGCCGTGACGTCCCGGATTAACACCACCGTGCCGGCCAACAGCGCCATCGTCCAGGCGTGCCCCCAGCCATTGCAATGAAACATAGGCACCGAGTACAGATAACGCGGATGCTGAGCTAATCCCCATGCCGTGACGGTACCCATCGACATGAGATACGCGCCGCGATGATGATAGACCACACCTTTGGGACGTCCCGATGTGCCTGACGTGTAGTTGAGCGCCAGTGCCTGCCATTCATCGCCAGGTAATGCGCCCTCAAAGGCCTCATCACCCTCGGCGAGCAACGCCTCGTAGGTCAATTCACCCAGACATTCGCCGCCGGGCCCCTGAGCGTCCTCAATGTCGATAACGAGTATGTCATGATCAATGAGGTCCAGTGCGCGCCGTACGTCCGCGGCGAACGCGGTATCGGTCAGCAGAACACGTGCGTCGCCGTGTTCAAGAATGTACGCGATGGTGGTCGGCTCGAGTCGAAAATTAATAGTATTAAGGACCGCACCGGCCAGTGGCACACCGAAATGTGCGTCGAACATAGCGGGGGTATTGGGCGACAGAACCGCGACTGTGTCGCCCAGCTTCACCCCACGACCGAGCAGCGCCGAGGCGAGGCGTCGGGCGCGTGCCTGCACGTCGCGCCAGGTGTAGCGCTCACGGCCATACACCACGGCTTCGCGATCTGGAAACACATCCGCCGTTCGATTTAGAAACGACAGCGGCGACAGTGGCACATAGTTGGCGGCGTTGGGCGGCAGGCTTTGGTAATGCTCGTGCATAGCGAGCGTTACCCTGCCCAGTCGATCTGACAGATCTCAGCGCTGCGTCCATCAAAGTCCCACACCCGTCCATACGCGCGAACCCGACCTTGCGTTGCGGTCGCTACCGTGACATCCGCACCCATCCAATAGCCGGTATTCGTTACCATGACTTCTTTGTCCGGGTCCGGCCCTTCAATCGGCTCTACCGCACCTTTGATTTTCTTGCCGACAACGAGACGCCGTGTTTTGCCTTCTGTTTCATAGCTGATCGGCGCGCGTTCGGCGCCCAAAAACTCCGACACCAGTATTCGAAACAGCCCCGTGGTGCCACGTAGCTCGCCGGAAAAAATCTTAACCAACTTGTCGTACGCCTCATCGGATGCCCGCTCGTCGATGAACGCCGCACATTTCCAGTTACCCCGCGACATACGTCCAGGAATATCCAGCAACAAACCGACGTTTAGGCCGGACAGGTCTTCCTCACCGGCGTGACCTGTATCGATGCGCACACCCGCCCAGGCCTGGCAGTTACCCTCGGTAGGAGGATGTGCACCGAGTGACACCACGCACGGACAAAACACCGTGCAGTTGCAGTTGAGTATAAGCTCGCCCTTTATCGACCAGGTATCCATTACATTCTCCCGTTTGCGCGTCGCCTCTGGCTACGCATCTATTGTCCAAGCATACGATACAAAAACCAAACGCCCGCCGCGACAAACATCGCACCTAACGGCCGCGTTATATATTGACCGAGTTGAGGTAGCTTCTCGACGGTCATCAGCACCGTTGCGGCGCCCATCCACAGTAAACTCATCACGCCACCGGCAAATCCCACCAGCATGAGCGCCCAGCAACACGCCACACAAATGACGCCTAAACGAAAACCAAGCGCCACCGCCCCAAAAGTACCCGGTTGCCATTGCTCCATAAAAAAAGTGAGCGGCATTCGGCACTGTGTCAAACAGGCGTCTTTCAGGGGTGAAAATTGATACAAACCCGCACCAATCAGCAGGACGGCATTGAGACCCAACGACAGGCTCTTACCCTGCTCATCGATCAACACTTGATCGGCCAAAAAGAGTTGCAGCGCGGTCGCCAATGCCGCATACATCAGCCAAGCCACCAGGTAACCGCCAATCAGCGCATAGAAATCGCGTCTCGGCCCGGCCCCGGCATCGAGAATATCGTCAAACGCAGCCAGTGCCGGCACAAACGACGGCAGCATCATGGCTAAGGCCATGAGCGCCCACATCACAAACAACGCGAACACCGGCGCATCCGATGCACCATGGTGGGCGTGATGCCCATCGCCGCCGGACACGCTCATGGCGTACATGAAGTACCACGCCACACCGATCGCCACGAACACAACAAGCCAGTGTCCGTAGGATTGCGGGCGGTGCAAAAGGCGGGTGCTCACGACAGTATCCAGGGCCTGTAAGTGCAAACGATTAGTCAGTCGATCAGTGTAGCCCGACGCTTCATCACCGATCTAGACGCATCGGTCAGAAAGTGTCACGCACACGACCCGGAAAACGCGTTACTGGATGTTCCGGTACGCCGATTGATCGATTCTTGCGGCTGTGTTGAACTGAGGTCTTCCGATGGGTGAACGGGGGAACAGCATGTTTCGGCAAGTCAGTGAATTCGCCGATGAGTGCGCGGCGTTTGCCGATCTAATTGATCGCGCATTGACCGCCGCGGGACCACGAGTCTTTGACTGCCCCACGCTGTTCAAACAGTGGACGCTCAACGACATATTAAGCCACCTGCATGTGTGGAATTGGGCGGCAGACACGGCCCTTCATGACCCAGCGCGCTTTGAAGCGTTTTTTGGCCAGGCCGCCGCCGCCATGCAGCGCAATAAGATGAAAGAATTTGAACAGCAGTGGCTCAAGGATTTGCGCCACGAGGCGCTCTTCGATAGCTGGCGCGCATTTGTGTCACCCATGTGTGAACGGTTTGGCAACGCCGATCCGCAGCAACGCGTCAAATGGGCGGGCCCGGACATGAGCGTGCGGTCAAGCATCTCGGCTCGACTCATGGAAACTTGGTCACATGCACAAGCCTTCTACGACCTCGCGGGCGAAGCGCGACAGGATCAGGCGCGCTTGCTGAACGTGGTCGTGCTGGGCGTCAATACGTATAAGTGGACGTTTCGCAACCGGGGATTGGCGCTGCCCGCAGACCCGCCTAAAGTTCTGCTTCGTTCGCCAATCGGTGAACCCTGGCAGTTCAACACCGATTCGGAAACGGGATCAGTGCAGGGCACCGCAACCGAGTTTTGCCAGGTGGTCACGCAAGTTCGGAACATTCGTGATACGCAGCTGGAAGTCGAAGGCAACGCCGCCGCGAACTGGATGAACATCGCTCAGTGCTTCGCCGGTCCGCCAGTGGACCCGCCACCCGCAGGCACTCGATCAATTGCAGAGCAACACATGGCCTTCCGCCACCAGACGTAGTCGGCACACACCGCGGTCGTAACCACGAACGGGCGATTGATCAAAACGATTTGAAAAGTGACTCACGCCGGGGAGTGGGTTCGCTTCGGTGCAGAAGCTGGACTCGCTAGCCGGTGGACAACCGAAAACTGGTCAAACAAGTCCAACGTCTGCACCGCGGCGCCTGACGTGTACACGTTGCTAAGGCGGCAACGCGACGTAAGCATGCCATTGTAGAGAGTCAACGCGCAATACTTGTGACAAGCGTCTCAGTTTTGTTGTTTTCAAAACGTACCCTGAATCATCTGGGCGATCACTTCGCGCATAGCCGTCTTCGCCATGTCGATCCTACGCACGAGTGAACGTCTCCACTCACTGTCATACGCGTATCAAACCCACTCCGCGAAAGCCGAATCGCATACTTGTCGTATTAAACCCCTTTTTTTAGGCTGCCAAGTCGCCGCTTACCAAATAGAATCCGCGACTTCATACCGTATTTTTTCGACTGACGGTCATGTCGCACTGATAACGTCGCGAGTGCGATGCGATCGTTTTTTTTGTTCGCGCATAGGTTTGCTCCGCAATACACGTGTGCGCTCAATGCAAAACCCATCGTCACGCTCACGTTTCACATTGATTAGAAAAGCGCAGCCACTTGCGCAATTTGCGCAAAATACGGCGACCGACGGTCACACGTTGTTCGACACGCCGGTGACCACAATCGTTTATAGTGTGCGCGTGAATAGAGACGTCATTGTCATTGGTGGTGGAGCAGCCGGACTCATGTGCGCGATGACTGCGGGTCAACGCGGTCTCAACGTTGTGGTGCTCGAAGGCGCAAACAAAATCGGTAAGAAAATACTGATGTCGGGCGGCGGCCGCTGCAACTTTACTAACCTGCACTGCGAGCCCTCGCGCTTTCTGTCCAATAACCCGAATTTTTGCATCTCTGCGCTCAAGCGTTACACGCAGTGGGATTTCATTAAGCTTGTTAACGAACATGGCATTGCCTATCACGAGAAGACCCTGGGCCAGTTGTTTTGCGATCATTCGTCCAAAGCCATTGTGGCCATGCTGCGACACGAGTGCGAGCAAGTGGACGTCTCGATTCTGCTGTCCAGCGGAGTCACCCACGTCCGGGCGGAGCGGCACAAAACAGGGGGCCCACTCTTTCAAGTAGACAGCGCGCACGGCACGTTTACCGCACCGCGACTGGTGCTGGCCACAGGTGGACTGTCGATTCCGAAAATGGGCGCTACCGACTTTGGCTATCGACTCGCTCGACAATTTGGCCATCGTGTACTGCCAACCCGTGCCGGTCTCGTGCCATTTACGTTATCGGGCAAACTCAAGGCGCTGAGCACGTCCCTCGCCGGAGTGAGCGTACCCTCTCGAATGCGTGCCAACGATCAGAGTTTTGAAGAAGGTCTGCTCTTCACTCATCGTGGTCTTAGCGGACCCGCGGCGCTGCAAGTCTCAAGCTATTGGGATCTTGGGCAGCCCCTTCATGTTGACCTTTTACCGAATTTGCAGGCCACAGACCTGCTGCTCGATGCCAAACACAGACAGCCTAGAACGACCATCGAGAAAGCCCTCGCGAAGCATTTGCCCAACGCACTCGCAAACGCGTTTATGGCTTATCATTGGCCTCATATCGGGGCATCGCGCCTGGCGGAATTATCGGATAGCGTGCTGCGCAACATCGCTCAATCGCTCAATGATTGGCACCTGACGCCTTCGGGCACAGAAGGCTATCGCACCGCCGAGGTCACGCTGGGTGGCATCGATACACGTGAACTCTCTTCGCAAAGCATGGAAAGCACCCGTCAGCCCGGTTTGTACTGCATCGGTGAAGTGGTGGACGTAACCGGCCATCTCGGCGGTTTCAATTTTCAGTGGGCTTGGTCGTCGGCAGTGGCGGCAGCGCGCGCGATGTAGTAAGCCGCGCGTCGTCGCGGTGCATTCTGGGGAAACGCGGGAGTTGACTGGTTAGTGCTTGCGACCGCTGAATACGATGCCGCTATCCTGCAGCAGCGTCGGAATGTGTTTCTTGAAATTGAAAAAGCCCTTGGTCGCGTAAGGCCAAGCCAAACGGTCCCAGGGTCGGATAACCGTTGTCATTGTGATGCCATAGGTGGCCAAAATTTGCTTGGTCTGTTGCAGCGCATCCGTGCTCGGACCCACCGGCACGTGTAGACTCACAAGCTGTTCGATACCGGCCGTTTCACACCACTGACCCAGCTCGCCGGCCCATTCTTCGCCCTCGGCCGCAACACGATGCATCGGCATGACAAGACGGTCAGCAAGATCATCAACCGCGCCGTCGACAAAACGCTGAACCTCTGGCGAGGCGGTTTGCTCACACCGCCAGGCGGTGGTGTCAACATATACGGCGTTGGCGAGTTGTGGGAGCGCAAAGAGGTCTCGCGAAACGGCCAAATCGTCATCGGTGATCAGCAAGGCGGTGTGCTTGGCCGTATCGGGCGGCACGGACTCGGCAAGGGGCATCGGCGGCATCGGATCGCGACCCAGAATAGGTTGTGCCGAAGGCGACAAACCGGGTGTGTCCACAAACCGTTGGTTCGTATATTTTGCGATGTTTTCGGCACGCGCCAGATAGTTTTTGCCGACCGTTTGCAGTCCCGCCACCCAACGCCAAGACAAGGTGTTGGACGCCGCATCGCCATCGAGTAGATGGCGCATAAAAAAATCGGCGCCAAGCTGCCAAGGCAAGCGAAGTGTAAAGATCCAGATGCTCGCAAACCACATACGAGTGTGATTGTGCAAGTAGCCGGAACTGGTGAGTTCTCGCGACCAAGCATTGAGACATTCGATGTCCGTTTCGCCTCGCATCGCCGCGGCGAGTCGGTCACGGTCATCCGCACTGAGGGTATCGTGTGCAGGTGCAATCGCGTCGCGATAGTCACGCCAGACCGACGGTCTCATTTCCAGCCAGCCTTTCCAGTAGGTTCGCCAGCACACTTCCTGCACAAACTTCTCGGCCGCGGCCAAACCATGCTGAGACAATACCGCGGTCAGCACTTCGTCTTCAGTAATGAGTCGATGACGAATCCAGGGTGAAAGTTGCGATACGTTGCCCCGATTCTCTTGGCCAAAGTCGAAGTTGCGGGTTCGCGCATAATGCACACCCGCTCGCGGCAAAAATGCCTCGAGTCGGCGCTTGGCCTCAGATCGCGTGGGTATGCACGCCGTCAACAAACTTCCCCTACCAAAAATCGAATCATGTCGCACACCAGATAAAGGCGGCGTGAGCAGCGCTAACGCTCCGCTGAGAAATCGCGCTATGACACTTAGTATTCCCGCGCTCAGCGGGTCAGGTTCGAGCAAGGGGCATCAATGCTGCAGCGCACACCTTGAAACTTTCGCGTTCACCCCCATGTCTAGAGATGTTTGGGCGAAGCGGGAAACTGATCTGATGACGCGAATTCTTTTGTTCGTCGCGACTAACGTGGCGATAATTGCTCTTATATCTATAATTTTCAGTGTGTTAGGCATTGGCGGCGTGTTGCAAAGCAACGGTGTCAATCTCGATCTGAGTGCACTATTAGTGATGTCGGCGGTGATTGGCTTTGCCGGCTCATTCATCTCTTTGGCGATGTCCAAATGGATGGCGAAGCGTACGACCGGTGCGCAGGTGATAGAACAACCCTCGAATGAAATGGAACGTTGGCTGCTGCAGACCGTGACACGTCAAGCCTCGGCCGTCGGCATCACGACGCCGGAGGTTGCCATTTACAACTCGCCGGATGTGAATGCCTTCGCGACGGGCGCACGGCGGAACAGCTCACTTGTTGCGGTGAGTACCGGACTGTTGAAAAACATGACGCGCGACGAGGCCGAGGCCGTCTTGGCCCACGAAGTGAGTCATGTGGCCAATGGCGACATGGTGACGCTGACACTCGTGCAAGGTGTGGTAAACACGTTTGTGGTGTTTTTCTCGCGCATTGTTGGACACTTAGTTGACCGCGTCGTATTTAAAGTCGAGCGCGGCCATGGTCCAGGCTATTACATTGGCTCTATTGTGGCGCAGATCTTATTCAGCCTGTTGGCGAGCATCATCGTTATGTGGTTCTCTCGACAGCGCGAGTTTCGCGCCGATGCCGGCGCCGCCGAACTGTCGGGTCGTAACAAGATGATCAGTGCACTGCGACGGCTGCAGAGCGGCAAGACCGAGCCACTACCCGGCGAGCTGTCGGCCTTCGGCATCGGCGGAGGCGCGTCCAAATTTGGCAAGCTTTTTATGTCCCACCCACCGCTTGAAGAACGCATTGCCGCACTCGAGTCTCAGTCCAATTTTCGTTAACCAACGGGAACGGACACCTCTCTCATCAACGACCCCGATGTGCCGCATCGGGGTTTTTTTTACCTCGAAAATAGCTGTCTCGCTCCACGTCGCTTCATTTACGTAGGTCGATCCACTCCGTTTCGGGGCGCATCAGACTTAAATCCAACCAAGCGAAACGGTATGCTGCTGATACCCTACTGATCAGGAACCCCATGGACGCGCAATCACTGAACACACTCATCGAGCAGTTGCCCAAAGCCGAATTACACCTTCATATAGAAGGCACACTCGAACCTGAGCTGATGATGACGCTCGCCAAACGCAACGGTGTCGCGCTGCCTTATGAGTCGGTAGAAGCCATTCGCGCCGCGTATCAATTCACCGATCTGCAGTCGTTTCTCGATCTTTACCACATTGGCACGGAGGTCGTGATCACCGAGCAAGACTTCTACGACATGACTATGGCCTATCTGGAGCGAGTCGCGTTAGACAATGTCAAGCACGTCGAACTTTTCTGCGACACGCAGACTTACACGGCTCGTGGAATCCCGGTGGAAACCGTTCTCAACGGTATCGATCGTGCGTTGCAAGACGGTCGGCAGCACGGCATTAGTAGCGCACTTATTTT
This sequence comes from Pseudomonadota bacterium, assembly GCA_039028935.1. Lineage (NCBI taxonomy): Bacteria > Pseudomonadati > Pseudomonadota > Pseudomonadota bacterium. The sequence continues at coordinate 146,996 of JBCCHD010000004.1, forward strand.
GTGCTTCCTTCGCCACCTGAGTGAGGAGGACGCCGAACGGACGCTCGATGCCGTCTTGCCTTTCAAGCACCTACTCGCCGGTGTGGGGTTGGCGTCCTCAGAGCTGGGGCATCCACCCTCTAAATTTCGCAAGGTGTTCGCGCGAGCGCGCGCTGAGGGATTAAAGGCAGTGGCGCACGCCGGCGAAGAAGGTCCTCCGGCGTATATCTTCGAAGCCCTGGACGACTTGCAGGTTGTGCGTATCGATCACGGCGTGCGCTGTCTGGAAGATCCATCGCTCGTGGCGCGGTTACGCGCCGAGCAAATACCGCTTACGGTTTGCCCTTTATCCAATGTCGCACTGTGTGTCGTCGAGTCGATCGAACAACACAACTTCAAAGATCTGCTGGAAGCGGGACTGTGCGTAACCATCAACTCCGATGACCCTGCGTATTTCGGCGGCTACATGAACGAAAACTATCGACAAACCGCGCACGCACTGGGGCTGAATGCGGGCGATCTTATCCGCGTTGCGCGTAATGCCTTCAATGCGGCGTTTATGAGTGACGCCGAGCGCCAATCGCATCTTGATCAGCTTGACCGACTCGAGAAGGAATACACCCAATGAAACACGCATTGCTTAGCCTCCTTGCCATTGCGCTTTATGCCTCACCCGAGGCTCGAAGCGAAGACTATGACTACTTCAGTGCCAATCGCACGCTGATTCGTAATGGCGTGCAAGCCGTTTTGACCTGCAACGGATTGTTTACCTCAAACCGCACGCTAGAACAGGTGTTTGACCAAGAACTCCAATATCTGAGCGATCGGGTTGGCACCGTTGACGGCGGCAATTACCGCGTCGATAACGCTGATCGTTGGGTGGCCGTCGGCAGCCCCCCCTATCGGGTACGTGCGGTATTTCGACGCGGCATTGGTTGCGTGGTGATGGCGCCGAACCAGACTGTAGACGACATACCCTCCCTACCGGCACAGACATTGCCCACCGAGAAAAGCGCTCTGCACGAAGTACCTTGGCCGGATGGGGATCAATTGACTGCGCATCCGAGGCTCGATCGCGTGAATCTCAAGGCGCTCAATGCCGCCTCTGATTGGGCGTTTGATCGCGACACACCCGAACAGGACACGCTCAGTCTGCTGGTCATTCACGATGGTCACATCGTACATGAGCGTTATGCTCCGGGTGTCGATGTCACCACTCGTACGCGAACCTGGTCGACCGCAAAGAGCATTGCCGTCACATTGATTGGTCTGCGCGCCGCGCAAAGCACCCTTGAACTGGATGAACCACTGAACTTGGACTGGCTGCCGCATATTGAGCCAAATGACGATCCACGCAATGCGATCACGCTGCGCCATACCCTCAACATGTCGAGCGGTTTGTATCCGGTGGATAGTTACCGCATGGAATACGCCACCGGCTCGGGCCTTGCCTATTGGGCGGGAATGAGTTCGGTATTGGGGGCACGTAATCGCGGCCTAGTCGCGACGCCCGGCACGGAATGGGAGTATGAAAACTACGACACGCTTCTCGCGATTTATGCGATGAAACGCACGTTCAAGAGCGCCAAGGACTATCTGGAGTTTCCGCGCAAAGCGTTACTGGATCGAATCGGTATGCACAACACATTGCTGAGCACCGATCGCTTTGGTGACTTCATATTAAGCAGTCAGGTCTACACCAATGCCCGCGACTTAGGGCGCTTTGGCCTTCTGTACCTAAACAACGGCCGCTGGCACGACGAACAATTACTCGATCCTGAGTGGATCGACTTTGTGCGTCGTCCCGCCCCCGCGTCACATCGACGCCACTTTGACTACGGCGGACATTTCTGGCTCGTACCCGATAACCGTACGGATGTGCCGGCCGATGCCTTTGCCACCGCCGGCAACCGTGGCCAATACGTTATTATTGTGCCAACCCATAACTTGGTCATTGTTCGACGGGGCCTGGACTACGGCCGCCAAGGGTTTAATCGCTGGGACCTAACGCGTGAAGTACTCAAAGCCTTCGCGCCAGAAAACTAATGCATCGCCCACAGGGACGTAGCCATGAAAGTGTTTATCAAACTAATGCTTCTTTTACTGATCGCAGCGATGGCGGGGCCTTTTTTCATTCGCGGCCCCGATGGCCAGCCGCTCATGAAATGGCGTGACATCACGTCGAAATTTGGTAACTGGTCGAGCTCCGCGTCCGGCGGTGACAGCGTTGAAGTTCATCGCTGGCAGGACGAAAACGGTCAATGGCACTATTCGGACGAACCCCCTGAGCAGGGCGGCGAGGTGATCACACTCGACCCTAACACCAACGTCATACAATCAGTGCCCGTGAACGCGCCTCCGGCCGTTGAGCCGAGCGCGCCTGTACAATCGGAACCGACCGCGGGCGACGAAATGCCATCCATGTTCAATGCCGTAGACGAAACCAAAAAAGTGCGCGACGCGCTTGAGGAGCGAAACGACACGCTTCGCAAACGGCTCGATGACAACTGACTTCGGAGTCCAATTCATGACAAAGCGCTTACTTGCCTCATTCTTGATGCCGTTCTTGCTCTGCGCATGCACAGTCAATCTGACGATCGATAACGATGAGCCGCTGGCTCACGTCGTATTGGTATGGATGAATGAACCCGGCAATCCCGCCCACCGCGCTCAGTTGATTGCCGCCAGTGAACGCCTTCGCGATATTGACGGCGTGGTGCGCGTCAAAACTGGCCAGAGTATCGCCAGTGACCGGGATGTGGTGGACGACAGTTTCGATGTCGGTATTTACGTTGAACTGGAGTCACTCGACGCCTTAAAAGCCTATGCAACGGATCCGTTACACCTTGCCATTCTAAACAATGACATCGCTCCGGTGACCGCACGCTATATCGTCTATGACTTTGAAATAGACCGTTAGTCGAGTTTTCGGAATCGACGCAAAACCCCAAGGCGTAAACCCCAAGCGTGCGTCATCGCTACAACCGCGATGTGGTGCCGCTCGCGTTACGGGTAACTTGATCGACTAGCGCTTCAGACGCACCAGAAAGTCCATGACCCAATCAGCGAATCGACCATAGGGCGGCGCGAGAAACCGCAGCGCCGAAAAGCGCGCCTGATAAAACACCGGCCGCAATTTGGAACAGGCCAAAAAACCCTCATACCCGTGATAGTGACCCATGCCACTTGGCCCGACGCCACCAAAGGGTAAGTCATGTTGTGCTACATGCAACAACACATCGTTCACCGTTACACCACCTGACATGATGCGATCGATGTAGCGAGCCACCAGCTTTTTGTTGTGCGAGAACGGATAAAACGCCAGCGGCCGGTCGTGCGCGTTAACGTAATCAATAACGTCAGACGGATCGGTATAGGTGAGTACCATCATGAATGGCCCAAAGGTCTCGCGATGACGAATGCGCATGGCATCAGTGGTGTCCAGCACCAAGTGCATCGCGACTTTACGAGTCGATGCATTGGGTTCATGCAAGGGCGAGAGGTTGACGATGGTTGCGCCTTCGTTGCGCGCATCGTCCAGTGTTGCCATCAGTCGGTTATAGGCCCGTTCATCGATGATCGACGTGTAATCGGAATGCTCGGGATCCGGGCAGTGCTCGGCTACGTACGCCTTGGCTTTTTCAACGAACGCGTCTTTCTGACTCTCGTGAACAAACACGTAATCAACGTTGGTGCAGATCTGACCGGCGTTAAATTGTTTGGCAAAGAAAATGCGCTCTACCGCGCGATCGAGCGGATACTTCGGATCAATCACCGCCGGACATTTTCCGCCCAGCTCCAAGATAACCGGAGTGAGATTTTTCGCGGCCGAGGCCATTACCGCGCGGCCGGTCTGACCTGATCCGGTAAAGATCATTAGGTCAAACGGTAGCTGGGAAAACTGAATGCCGACGCTGCCGGTTTCCTCATAGAAACACAGCTTGTCTTCCGGCAGGTACTGAGGGGACAACGTTTTGAGCAGGCGCGTTAGTTGCACCGAGTTTTCTGACATTTTGACCATGGCGCGATTGCCCGCTGCAAACGCGGCAGCTAGCTGCGAAAAACTCAAAAAAAGCGGAAAGTTCCAAGGCACGATGAGTCCCACCACGCCCAAGGGCTGAGGAATCACACGGTTTTTGGAGCCCGGGAACAAGAACTGGTCAGACTCACGATGCTGCGGCTTCATCCACTGTCGCAACTTTTTGATGTTGTCGTTGATGCCGTCGGTCGTCGCAAATACTTCAGCAAACAGCGTCTCGTGTCGGGAGCGATTACCGTAGTCGCTGCTAATCGCCTCAACAATGGCATCAACGTTATCGGTCACCAATCGTTTTAGGGCTCGCAAGTCGTCCCGTCGCGCACGAAGCGAGGGGGTCGGTTCGCGAAAATACGCCGCCCGCTGGATTTCCAGCCCAGACGTTAGCGCCTCATCCAGTGCGTTGGTTTCGGGTGATGCGTCCTGAAGGTTGTAGACCGAGCTCATAGCTACCTCACTGTTGGGGGCATGTCGTTTGACCGTAGTATCGCAAAATTACGGCGCTGCAACAAAGCGGTCACAGTCACGCCACAAGCCTCTGATTTACGGTTATCCCGCTCGATCGCTCCGCGGGTCACGGCAACTGAGCAGTCGCCGTGACCCGGGTTCTAAAGCGGTTGACGCCGGGTTTGGGGCGTCAGGGGGCGACCCCACTCGGCCCGGGCGGACCGAAGAAGTAGTCCGGCACAATCGCGTAATCGATAAAGTTCACCACGCCATCGCCGTTAAAGTCGGCAATCTGCGAGCCGGTGCTGCCAAACGCCGCCGAGAACACGCCGATATCCAAAAAGTTCACGACGCCATCGTTGTTGAGGTCAGGGTCGCACGCATTGCCATAACCGTCACCGTCGACATCGAGCTGGCTGGCGTTACTCACTACCGTGCAGTTGTCCGCATCATCGCTGACGCCGTCGCCGTCGCTGTCCACTACGGTGCCGGTTATCACGCGCACATAGTCGCCGGGTGAATTAGCGCTGAACGCCACTGAGAAGACATTGCCGGCGAAGCTCACCGAATCGTCCACCTCGAGTCCGCGTAATGATGGATTCAGATAGTTGGCGGTCGGATTACCCAGAAAGTCACTGTCATTGAGCGTCTCAAGCGATGTCGCGACACCCAGAATGGGCGCGCTAAACGTCACATCCCCTTGAATCGATCGGCTGCTGGCTGGATCAAACGAGACGTAGTAGCTGTTCACAGTCGAACCGGCCGGTACCACAGTGTTTTCATCGAGCGTCAGATCATCGGTCAACACAACGCCCTGCAGTTCTTCATAGGCAAACAGATCATTCGATTGAAAGTTGTTATTACCAACCGGACCAATCGGATCGCACAGCTGTGCGAACACACCGCCGTTATTCGCCGCCGTACCGCCCAACACTACGCCTGTGATGGTCACGTCTTCGGGCGGACAGACAGTGAAGAACAGACTCGGTGAAGCGCTGCCCAACAGCACGCGCACCGAGTCGCCCGGTGAACTTGCGCGAAAACTAACAAAGAGCTCATTACCGTTGATGGTGAAGTTGTCGCTACCTTCCAATCCGAGCAAGTCAGGCTCAAGATAAGTGGCCGACGCATTACCCAAAAATTCGCTATCCTGTAGCTGCGTTCGATCCTTGATCACAGCAATGATGTCGTCCGGGAACGTGATCGTACCTTGGTTTCTGGTGTCAACGACCGGGTCGAAAACAACATAAAAGCTCGACACGATTTCACCGGCGTCGATACTGAAATTTTCATCGACGGCCAATGGCGCAGTGAGCTCAACCGCCTGCTGTTCTTCGAACGCAAACAGATCGAACGAATTGAAATTGTCGGCCCCTACCGGTCCGATGGGATCACAAATCTGGCGGAATACGCCCCCCGCCTCCGCGGCAGAACCGCCCGTTACGACACCAGCAAGCGTCGCCGTACCCCCCACACACACCGTCGTGCCCGGCTCTGGATCGACACCTGTTATCACACGAATCGCGTCACCCGGCGAGACGGTGCGCAAAAAGAACGACACCGTGTCGCCCGAGATCGTTACGGTATCCGGACTCTCCAGTTCCTGACTGCCAATGTCATAAGCGGTACCCGGATTACCAAGAACAGGATCCGTGATATTGAATCCTTCGTTATAAATCATGACACCGAGAATCGGTTCGTCGAAGGTCACGCTCGCTTCGACTTCTTCTGTCGCACTCGGGTCATAGATAATGTAGTGACTCGACACGACGCTGCCCGGGCCCAAAATGCTGCTGTCCAAACCGCTTGCGGCCACATGTAAACTGATATTCGATGTGAGCGTCACGTCTTGTTGCTCGTTAAAGGCCCTCACGTTGTCGTCGTTGTAGGCATTGTTTGGCAAGACCACTGGCGCGGGTATTTCGATAAACAATCCGCCATTCACAAATGACGATCCTCCCGTTACCACGCCCGACGTTATCTCCGCGTGGGTTTCAATCGCCAGGGTACATATAGCCAAAACGGCCATGGTTTTTATGGTGCGCGCGCGTACGCGCGGAGCTTGATCACTCATCGTCGGTTCCCTCCTGTTATTTGTGTTGTCCGACTTGTCGTGTTGTCGACTATCTTGGCACGCTGACACCACGGCCCACTACCGCTCGATCCCCCGGATGCCCTCGCTCCAAACTTCTTGTTTTCGTTGATTATATTGAGCGGTCTTGCCAAGCCTGTCCAGTCATCGCCGCACTGTCCAAGAGCAATCGTTGGACGGACGACGGCACATTCGACCCTAACAATATGAAATTTCAAATGATAAACCGCGTTCTGATCCGTTTCCGGCAAACGTTCATTACGATGATTGCGACCCGATGGAGGGACGCAATGGTCAGTCTTCGCGACCGAGCATTTGACATATTTCCTAAATGCGGTTGCCTCCACAGGCTCGATCCCAACGCGCCGGATCGCATCACGGTTGCCCGGGCGAGATCGTCGGCGCGAAGAACGCCGAGAGCGGCTAGTAAATAGGATCCGTAATGGCCTGGCCGAGCAATACCGCGCGAAGCGCCTCTTCATCCAACGACTCGCCCGAGTTGATTAACCAGCAGCTCAAGCGCGTCATGCGTGTGCCTAAACGCGGGACATAGTCACAGCCAATCTGCTCGTCTTCTTCGCGAGTTTCGTTGTAACGCCTCACCGATTCAGCAAGGTGTTGGCGGTTCCAGTTAGCGTCTTGCTGTGTTGGTGAGCCATGCCGGCGATAGGTGAGTGGCGTGTTGGACTGTTCCGCGTAATCGGGCGATACGCGATCGGCCGAATGAGGGGTGCACGCGCTCAAAAGAGCGATGCCACTCAAGAGTATCGTGCGCATTATGGTGCGAACAGGCGTCAATCTCCGCCCCCCGTGCGGTGCGCCTCAAATCGAGACGGCGCTTTTCAGTAGCCTGCAATCGTGGGGCGAACCGACATCGTCCGTCAAGAGCTCAGCTGGCGCACAACACCGGAATAGGTGTCAATCAGTGGCCCCACCCACTCACCGCTTTGACCTCGAGGAATTCCTCCAGGCCCCAGATTCCCCCTTCGCGGCCGTTGCCCGACGCTTTGACACCACCAAACGGCGCGCCGGCACCCCTTGGCTTGCCATTCATCTCCACCATGCCCGCTCGCATACGACGCGCCACTCGGCGGCGGCGCTCTGGGTCCTCCGACTGGATATAGTTGGCCAGTCCATACGGCGTATCGTTGGCGATGCGGATCGCGTCCTCTTCGGTATCAAATGGGATAATCGACAGCACGGGGCCAAAAATCTCCTCGCGTGCGATGGTCATGTCATTATTGACGTCGGCAAACACCGTGGGTTTGACGAAGTAACCGGTGTCAAAACCATCGGGCTTGCCCGGCCCGCCGGCAACCAGTCGCGCACCTTCATCGATACCCTGTTCGATGAGCGACTGAATTTTATCAAACTGGATCTTGCTAACGACCGGTCCCATGTGTCGACCTGAATCGCTCGCGAACGCGACTTTGCATTTCGCAGCCGCCGCAATCGCCTCTTCCACGGCTTGATCGTAACGTTCGCGTTGAACCAGCATACGCGTCGGGGCGTTGCAAGACTGCCCCGTATTATTGAAACAGTGCATGGCGCCGCGTTTGACCGCCGCTTCATAGGCGTCATTGAAAATGATGTTCGCCCCTTTTCCGCCGAGTTCCAAGTGCACACGCTTTTGCGTATCAGCCGCTGCTTTGGAAACTAGCGTGCCCGCACGGGTAGAGCCGGTGAATGAAATCATGTCGACATCTGGATGCGCACAAAGCTGCGTGCCCACACCGGCACCATCCCCGTTGACCAGATTGAATACGCCAGCAGGCACACCCGCTTCGTGAATCATCTCCGCCAGCAACAGCGCCGATAGCGGTGCAATTTCTGACGGTTTCAATACCATCGAACAACCCGCGGCCAGAGCCGGCATCACTTTGAGCGTGACTTGATTGATCGGCCAATTCCAAGGCGTGATCAATCCAACCACCCCAATTGGGTCGTACAACAAACGGTCGTCGGGCGCGTGATCACCAAGCGGACGCTCGAACTCGAACGCATTGGCGGCACGGATGGTTCCCTTAATATTCCCGATGCCGGTCATTGCCTGCTGCGATCGCGCCATGTCAATCGGCGCACCCATCTCCTGACTGATGGCCTGCGCCATGTCGTCGATGCGCGCCGTATAAATGTCAAGAATGCGTTCGAGGTAACCGATACGTTCAGCCTTGGGATGAGAGGACCACTCATCAAACGCTCCGTTGGCCGCAGCCACCGCGTCGTTTGTGTCCGCTTCACTGCCCAGTGAAATCAACGCGAACGGTTGTTCCGTTGACGGATTAATCACCTCAAGCTCGGTCGCAACTCCCGCGTCCGAATTGGGATTGACCCATTCACCATTGATGTAGAACTGTCGTCGATCGAGCATGTCGCGGCTCCTGCAAAAAAATTGGATGTGCCGTATTGCGGCTCGCATAAGCAAGCGGGAACGCGAATGTACACCGCGTTCCATACGCGTACAACCACCAAGCAGGCGCTAGGCCAACGCCAGTCCACAGCGCGATCGCTGGACAGAGCAGGACGAGCCCACGCTACGCTCGTCGCTACGTGAAACGCACTGTCAGACACCCGCGCAATGGCTTGCCCGTTGTGGCGGCTATCCCCTTATAATGCTCACCACCAACGCGTGAGGACACGAGCCATCAGCCAAACCACCGTCATTCTCCTTTCCCTTGTCCTGTACAAGCTGCTGCTGATAGGCATCGGCCTATGGGCGTCTCGTCGGGTGCAAACAGCCGACGACTTCCTGCTCGGTGGACGCAATCTTGGCCCCTGGGTTGCGGGCTTGTCTTATGCGGCGAGCACGTCGTCAGCCTGGGTCCTGTTAGGCTTCAGTGGGTTTGCCTTTGCCTATGGCGTCTCGGCGCTGTGGATGCTGCCTGGCATCTGGGGCGGCTACGTCGTGATGTGGTTGTGGTTTGGCCCGCGACTGCGAGGAGAGGCCGAAGCGAAACGCTACGTGACGCCCACCGAATTTATTAGCGCCAATGTGCCGCCCAAGGCACAAACCCTAATTGCTGCACTAGCCGCGTTGCTCATCACGTTTTGTTTTATTTTTTATATTGCCGCTCAGTTTGATGCCGCCGCGAACGCCTTTATGGCCAACTTCGCCATGAGCAGCACCGCCAGTTTGCTACTCGGCGCCACCATCATCCTCTTCTATTGTTTGCTGGGCGGCTTCTGGGCGGCCAGCATCACCGACACGCTGCAAGGTATTGTCATGATGCTGGCAGCAATACTCGTCCCCACTATCGCCGTGATCCATGCCGGCGGTTACGGCCAGATGATAACGACCGTGAGTGCCAGCAATCCGGCCCTCCTCGACATGTCGGGTGGTCACGCCGGATTCGTGTTTGTCGGATTTGTGCTTGGCCTGGCGGGTATCGGTCTTGGCACACTCGGGCAGCCGCACCTACTGGCTCGCCTAATGGCGGTACGCGGTGAGCGCGAACGCAAGCAAGGGTTTGCCATCGCCATGACCTGGGCGGTCTTGGTTTATCTGGGCATGGCTTCGCTGGCGCTCGCCGCACGCAGCTTGGCGCTGGAGCCTGGCAATGGCGAACAGATTTTTTATCTGATGGCGGAAGCGCTGCTCCCACCGCTTCTCGCCGGCATTGTCATCGCAGCCATTCTGTCGGCGGTCATGTCCACCGTCGACTCGCTACTGCTGGCCGCCGCCGCCGCGATTGCGCACGATCTTGGACTAGCCAGGCGCCTACGCATCGGCGAGCTGACGCTGTCGCGTGTGGTCATGGCCGGGCTTGTTTTGGCGGCGGTCACCTTGGCGCTGACGCTGCCCGACACAATATTTAATCGAGTCTTGTTCGCCTGGAACGCGCTAGGCGCCGCGTTTGGCCCTGTCATCATCGCGCGGTTACTGGGTCGGGAGCCAGCGGCCGCTGCTCGGGTGGCCAGCATCCTGACCGGATTCAGCCTCACTGTTCTCTTTTATACGTACGGCGCCATCGACGTGGCCGACACCAGTCATGCACTGTCACGAACACTGGCCGATTTGGCTCATCTGCCCGGCGACCCGTTTGAGCGCGTCGTGCCGTTCATCCCGCCGCTACTGATTGTCATGCTCGCACCCCGCCATCGCCGGACGTAACGGATTGCGATCCAAACGACCCCACCGGCGCGCCGTCAGGGTGGGTGCGGTATCAGGGTTTTCCCGCAAAGCGACAACGCGCGATGGATGGAATCGAGCCGATTTCAGCATCCACGCTAAAGCTTGCGACTCTGCCGCCGCTATTATGTCCATCATCGACAGATTTTGTTTACGCCCTTTGGGGAAAGCGAGCACAACATGGACCTCATTTCGACGATTAACGCAGCCTTTACCAACGTTCAGCGCTTTGAGAGCTTTAGCCTCAATAGCAATGGCAGCCAACAGCAAGTCGGCTATCAGGAACGCGAAACCATGAGTCGGTCGGCAGGACAAATCGATGCCGGTCGCTTACTGCCTGCGGGTAGCGGCAACTCGTCTGTCGGCGTGCGGGAGGCGGTACAAAGCGCGATCGCCTACGACCGCTCCGAAAGCGGCACGTTGCAGCTGCGTACGCAGGAAGGTGACATCGTGCGTATGAAGTTTCTCAACAGCGAGAGTTACAACGCGCAGAATCAACAGTTTGAGGAAGGCGGTACCGTCATCTCTGATTTTTCGATGCTCGGCAGCAATTCGTCGCAGTTTAAAGTGGTCGTTGAAGGCGATTTGAACGGCGAGGAACTCGCCGCAATTCGAGATGTGCTGATTCAGGCGCGTGAGATGGCCACCAATTTCTACGATGGCGATGTGAAGAACGCTTTCTCAATGGCCAGTCAGCTGAATTTCGACAGCGAGCAGCTAGCCAACGTCAACATGCAGTTTAATCTACGGGAAACGGTTACGTATGCCGACATATTGGCACAGGCTGCTCCGGCACCAACTGACCCGGCCACTCAACCCGTGGCACCAGAGGTGCAAGTAGCGCCGGTTTACGATCCCGAACCCAGTGCGCCGACCGTCGCAGCGTCAACCGCTAATCCGGTCAATGTCGCGGCAGCGGCACCCTCAACCGCCGCGGTGAATGAGCCTGCTGTCGTCCAAGAATCCCCCGATGCTGTGGCGCCTGCGCCGGCAGTGGCGCCAGTGCCATCGGCCAATGCGACACCGGCGGCACTGAGTGAGCCTCTGTCTAACGCACTCTCAACGATCAACAACTTCTTGAATCAAGTCTCCGACTCGATCAACGCCTTCAGTGATCGCTTTCAGACCGGTGGCGTGCGACCGAATTTCGCGTTCAGCGGTAGCTTTCAACTGCAGGTGTTCAGCGCGTTGGTGAGTCAACTCGACAGCGCAGAGCCCGAGCAGGCCCAGGGGAATGGGCTTGCCGCCGACACGCTCAGCGAAATGGCCATGCGCATGGAGGCTCGTTTCGACGCGTTGATCTAAACCCCGTCCACGTTGTTCGACTATGAGGCCGGACCCGCACGTTTTGTACTAAATCCTTTTTGCTAGACAGGCGCGGTAGAGCAAAAAGGGTGGTGGCATTGACTTAGTAGCATACAAAACTGAGGGTCTGGCCTCATTCTATTGAGCGCCCTCCCAGCAATCGGCACGCGGATGACACGCCTTGCAGCGCCGAACCTCGGCAACGGCTTTGGCCGACCTGCCTGTAGCAAGCGCTCAGCCGCTGCTTAGAATCCGGTCAACTCGACAATCTCAGAACGCCGCGTCGTTGCGTCCCGAGCGCCGCTACTCGGCTTTACGCACACCGTGAATTCGGTGTACTTCGAGCCACTGCTTTTGATCCTTGGACCACTCCATCTTCCACTCAAAACTGTTGTCTTGAATATCAAAAAACGTGATGCGCGAATGAAAGCCATTGGCCCCCGGTTTGTCGCTGAGCATAACGATCGTCTCAGCGTCCGACACCGCGGTAAATCCTGAGGGTGGCGTGGCAGCGGTGGTGAGCCATGTCATGACCCATTTCTTTTCAGCCGGGTTGTAGACACGCAGATTCACGCCGCGGGTACGTGTCGACTCGTCGTCGACCTTTTGTTCAACGGGTGGTGATACGTATAAATCTCGAATTCCGTGACCGTTGTATTCCCAATGAAAATCCCAATCGGCAGATGTTGACGGCTGCCAGCCCGACCCGTCCGGCTTAAGCGACTCCTCAGTGGTAGACCAGCGGCCGACCAACTTACCCATGTGCGCGACCTCAGGCGGAGCGTTCGGATTCATGCCGTTGAGCGCGTTGCCAGCGACCGATGACGTCACGGTCAGAACGATACCGGCGGCCAGTACCGGAATAATTCGAATCAAATTCATGGTAACCCCCCTTGTGTAGATGCTTTAATAAGACTCGCGCACGCTCGCAAAGTTCGGCGTGACGTTTAAGCGGACCACGTTCGAGGGGCATAAATGGCGGATGAATTTGAAACGGCGAACCAGTGTTTTGCGTGTGGACCGGATAACCCAATCGGATTGAAGATCGTCTTCACCGTAGCGGGCGATCGCTGCACTGGCGAATTTACGCCTAATGCACACCATGTGGGTTACGAAAATACCGTGCACGGCGGCATCATTTTTTCCTGTCTCGATGACGTCATGGCGAACGTGCTTTATCAGCAGCAGCGCAAGGCGCATACGGCCAAATGCGATGTGCGCTATCGGCAAGCACTTGAAGTAGGTCAAACGGTCAAGCTGATCGGCTGGATCGACAGCGAGCGTGGGCGACTCATTCAAATGAAAGGCGAAATGCGGCTCGCCGACGACGACTCGATGATTGCCAGCTGCAGCGCTCGCTTCATGCTGGCCTAATGGCGGCCGATTCGCCGACAGGCTGACCCGCTCATCGGTTGACCCTGGCCGGTCAACGAGAATCCAAGGGCTCGCACGCATTAGTGGGCCGATGCGACTGAATGATCCTTAGTCACGGCTGACTCTAGCTCCTCCTCTGCGCATGGATTATGTTGCGCCCAGACGAAAACGGTCGACACCCCTTGCGCTGTCGTTATATGTTTAACCTATCGACCACGCAAGCGCCGCCGGCGCCCGCGGTCGCAATAATAAACGCCTCAATCTGGAGCCAGCATGCGCCACATGCTTACCGAAACTGAAGCCCGCGTGATCGGGTGCCTGATGGAAAAGTCGGTGACAACACCCGACCAATACCCACTCACACTCAATGCTCTGACCAACGCGTGCAACCAAAAATCGAGTCGCCATCCTGTGATGAATCTCGAACAAGGATCCGTGCAGCATGCGGTGCGTGAACTTGAAAAGAAAAAGCTCGTCACGCTCGACGAGAATTTTCGACGCGGCGTAGAAAAATATTCCCATCGATTTTACACGACCCAGTATGAAGGCTATCAATTCGACAGCGCCCAGCATGCGGTGGTGTGCCTGCTGTTACTGCGCGGCCCGCAAACACCTGGCGAACTTCGCACTCGCTCCACTCGCCTGCATGCGTTTGATGACAACAGTGCCGTGGTCGCTACGCTTCACACACTGATGGCCAGCGACAGCGACGCGCTGGTGACTCAGCTACCGCGTACGCCCGGCCGCAAAGACAGCGAATACATGCATCTTTTTTGTGGCGATATCGATGTCGATGCCTATGCCGCCGCAACGCCTACGCCCGCGCCGCGCGCGTCATCCGCCAGCGCCCTCCACGCGCTGACTGAGCGTGTTGAGGCATTGGAAACACAAGTGACTGAACTTACCCGACGACTCAATGAACAACACTAATCAACATTCACCAAGAACGTCGATGACGTCCGTATCGTTATCCTGTCTGGCGTACGCCGCAGCGCTTTTCTCAAGCGCTTTGTTTGTCGCCAACACAGTGAATGCTGACTCAGCAAAACAGTCGGGAGACCAAACTGTCCACTCGTCTCGATTGCCAGCCAGCAAAGGGGCTCTACCGCCCACTCAGGTCGCCAAGCCATCAGTGGGTTCGCCGGTGAATCCAGCACTCAATCCACCGAGTGAGATACGGTTCACTGATGTCACCGAAGACGCCGGTCTGAGTTTTGTTCACGACAATGCGATCGACCATCAGTCCGGGCCGATGACGGGCGGCGGCGCGGTGGGCGATTTCAATGACGACGGCTTCGCAGACCTTTACGTGATCGGTGGTGGTGACCGCCGCGACGCGCTGTATATCAACAATGGCGACGGCACGTTTTCGGATCAAGCGGACTCATGGAATCTTGCCGAACCACACCGAGGAACCGGCGCCACAGCCAGCGACTACGATAATGACGGCGACGTCGATCTGTTTGTCACCAGCTTCGGCGCCATGAGCGAAAATGCCGATCTCGGCAAACATCGTTTGTATCGCAACGACGGTGACCGCTTTACGAACGTGGCGGTTGAGGCCGGCGTATCGACAACCAGCACCACGCACCCTGACGGCTACGGTGCCGCGTTTGGCGATTATGATCGCGATGGCGATCTCGATTTGTTTGTCGGCGCCTGGCATAACGCGCCGGTGCTCGGCGCTCGACTTTTTGATAATCAAGGCGACGGTACCTTTGTCGACGCGACTGCCAGCGCGGGGATCATCACGCGCAGCACGCGCGCCTTCGGCGCCATCTTTGCGGATATGGACAACGACTTTTTTCCTGAGCTGCTGGTTGCCGGCGACTTTGGCACAAATCGCTACTACCGCAACAACCAGGACGGTACCTTTACCGAACTCGACCCGGGCAGTGGCTTAGCCAATGCGAACGACGAGGTGAGTTGGAGCATCGGTAATGCGCACAACGCGATGGGCACAACCGTCGGCGACTTCAATCGCGATGGTCGTCTCGACTGGTTTGTAACGGCGATCTGGCCCACCGCCGCATTCGAGAGCGACTTCTGGGGAAACGGCCTTTATCTTAATCAGGGCATGCACACGTTTGCAGAAGAGGCCGAACGCTATCGAGTGCACGATGGCGGCTGGGGGTGGGGCACCGAAGCGGCGGATTTCGATAACGACGGCTGGACGGATCTAGTCATGACAAACGGGTGGCCGTTCCAAGACTCAGTGACGGGCGCGAGTTTTGACAACGAAGCGTCGTATCTTTGGCGTAACAATGGCGACGGCACGTTTGCCGCGCCCGATGCGCAAACCGGCTTTGATCACACCGGCCAGGGCCGCGCACTTTTAACGCTTGATTACGATCGCGACGGCGACATCGATATCGTCATTTTGTCGAATCAGGAACCCATGCGCTTGTTTAGAAATGAGCAAAACAATTCATATACGTCGCTCACTGCCCGCTGGTTGCAGGTTGAAATTGACGCAAGCCTCCACCCACGGCGCGCGCCACACGGCATCGGCGCTCGTCTGACGCTCGAAGCCGGCGGCGTCGCGCAAACCCAGTATATAAAGGCTGGCGGCACCTATCTTGGGCAGAGTGAGGCGGTCGCTCATTTTGGTCTTGGCGACGTCAAACGTATCGACAAACTCACCATTGATTGGGGCGACGGGGAACCGATTGTGCTGCAGCGCGTTCGCTTGGATCGACGACTCAAAGTGAAAACCTACGTCAAACGCTAACCGGTTGATTCGCGGTGCGGCACAAAAAGTCGATTGCATGAATCTTCGAGGCGGACTAAGGTTGACGTTCTAAATTGGGGAACAACAAGGGGATACCTCCCATGAAATTCAAATCAACACAATGGCTGTGCATGAGTCTTATGGTGGCCTGGTCTGGTTTTGCACTTGCGCAAGACATATGGGACACGGACGGCGACGGTTTCGACGATAATAATGATAACTGCACGCTGGTTCACAACGAACTCCAGCGCGATACCGATGGCGATTCATTTGGCAACATGTGCGACGCCGACTTCAACGGCGACGGTCAAATTAACTTTCTCGATCTGAGCTACCTCAGTCAGCGCTTTCTGACCACCGATCCCGATGCCGATATCAATGGCGATGGCTCAGTGAACTTTGTCGATATCGCGTTGTTTGGTGAGTTGTTCATGACGGTTCCGGGCCCAACCGGCACCGATCCAGAACAACCGCCGTGCACCTGCTACTTCAGCGGCGACTGCCCAAGCGGTACGTTCTGCAACTATGGTCCTGGCAGTTTTGCGACGGAAGACATTTGCGTATGGCGTGACATCAAACCCTTCGGTGTAATCGGCGCAGGTTGCTCAATCGAATCCAACCTCACGACAGGCGACTGGATTCCGGATATTTGTGACGGCGTGTGTACGTCATCAACACAAGGCTCTGCGATTGGTCTTGAGAATACCGACATGGTGGCTGAAGCAATGATGACCTGGGGTCAGGCGATGATCGACCCGTCGGCCGCAGGTGGTGGCCCGGTTGATCCGGTGTTGGCAGAACGCGCTAACGCCTTGCCGTTCAGCCTGCCCACGATTCCCATTCAGCTCGGTCGCTACGCGGCGGACGCACTGGCGATGGCTGCAGGTGAGCCCTTCCACGATTACTTCTGCCACTACGAAGGACATCCGGAAGATCCGAACCAGCCTGTCGTCAACCTCGCCAACGATCCGTGTCGAGTAACCTCGGGCCAGCTCACCATTCAAGCACTCGCGTCGGAGCTAAAAACGCCCGGCACCGCGCGCGCGATTATGGAGCAGATTCCCGAAGCCTGTCCGAAGAACTGGCAGTCGCTGTTTATCACCGAATGTGATGCCGGCCCAGGTGCGTTGAATTGCGCGATTCAGTACATTGAATCGCAAGCACAATTCCTTCGCACGCCGTCGGTAGGCGGTGCGTCACCCGCCGAGCAGAATCTGCTCGATCAACTCATGGGTGCAGCCGGCCGCTAAACTCGGTGCGGTGGTAAGACTAGAAAAGGCCGGCTTTGCCGGCCTTTTTTTTGGAACTCCCGGCAACAGAACCACTCCCCACTCTGACCGACATGACGGTTCCGTTCTACGCCTAACCGGAAAAACGAACCGTCTGAAAGCGGCTTTTCCTTTCGCGACGTGATGTCGCCCCTGTGGTGGAGTTCCCAGGGCACTATCGTCTATGATCATTCGCAATCACTTGGCGCTCGGGGAAAACCATGTACAACACTATCATGCTGGTCGTGGGTCTGTTTGTCGTCGGGCTATTCACATCCACCGCGTCGCGCGCTGACAACGAGTCGGGAGGCTGGTCGGTAGAAGCCATCGGCGGCGAAGCGCGTGACATCGCGATTAACACGACGCGAGGCACTTGGATGAGTCTCGACGTGAGTCCGGACGGCCGCACGCTCGCGTTTGACCTACTCGGCGACATCTACACGATGCCCATTACCGGCGGCCAAGCGACCGCCATTCACAGCGGGTTATCTTGGTCGATTCAACCTCGATTTAGCCCGGACGGCACCGAAATTGCTTTTACCAGCGATGCCGGTGGTGGCGACAACATTTGGATTATGGACGCTGACGGCGATCACCCACGTCCGCTAACGAAGGAGCGCTTTCGTCTCCTCAACAATCCCTACTGGTCGCCAGAGGGCGATTATCTCGTCGCCCGAAAGCATTTCACGACCACGCGTTCGCTGGGTACCGGAGAGATCTGGATGTACCACCGCAACGGAGGGGGTGGGATTGTTGTGGTCGAACGACCATCACCGCAACATCAAAAGGAAATAGGCGAACCGGCCATCTCACCAGATGGTCGCTACATTTATTTCAGCATGGACACCACACCGGGTGCCCGCTTTCAGTACGCGCAGGACTCAAACGGCGAGATTTTTCAGATCCGTCGTCACGACCTGCACACCGGCATCACCGAGCCGTACGTCACAGGCCCTGGCGGCGCCGTGCGTCCAACGCCATCACCCGATGGTCGCTACTTGGCCTTCGTACGCCGAATTCGTACGCAAAGCGCGTTGTTCCTCAAAGATCTAACCAACGGCGAGGAATATGCCATTTACGAACAGCTCGATCGCGATATGCAAGAAGTGTGGGGAGTCCAGGGTGTGTACCCGAATTTTGACTGGACCCCCGACTCCAACAGCATTGTCTTTTGGAGTGAAGGGGCCATCAAGCGCATCGATATACACAGCAAGCGTGTCACACCCATACCGTTTGAAGTCAACGATACACGCACGGTGTATGCGCCCCCTCGCCCGAAGTTCGATGTAGCGCCCGACGAATTCGATACGCAAATGGTGCGCAACGCTGAGGTGTCACCCGCTGGCGATCGCGTGGTGTTTGAATCGATGGGCAAGCTCTACATTAAGCGCCTGCCCGATGGCGAAGCAAAACGCCTAACCCGCGGCGACACAATCGAGTACGACCCAACCTGGTCGCGGGATGGGCGTCATATTGCCTTCGTGAGCTGGACCGATGATGGGCTTGGCCATATTGCTCAGGTTCGGTCGCGCGGCGGAAAAAGTAAAACACTCACCGCCACATCTGGCCACTTTCACGCTCCGCGGTATGCGCCGGACGGCGAGTCTATTGCGTTCGTCTCTGCACGCCTGGGCAACCTCACGTCTCCGGCTCGCACGATGCAAAACGGGGTGTTCATGGTCAGCTCGCGAGGCGGCGAGGCGCGCTTCATCACACCCGCCAGCAGCAATCCGCATTTTGGCCGTCGCAATGATCGTCTCTATGTCACTCGCGACGTCGAAGGTGGCCAAATGCTCGTGAGCATTGACCTCAATGGCGACAATCCACGCGTGCATGCGCGCGGCGAATTTCTGCGACGATTTGAAGTGGCCCCCGACGATCGCCACGTCGCCTTTCGAGAAAATTACCATATCTATGTACTACCGCTTCCACCGGGCGGCCACCCCCTTATGGTGACTACCCATGTCGGCAGTCTTAATATGACGCGCGCCAGTGGCGACGGTGGTAATTTTCCGCACTGGAGCGCCGACGGTCGCGCACTGCACTGGTCGCTTGGACCAACGCTGTACAGCACACCCACCGATGCACTGTTTGCATTGCCAAATGAAGAAGAAGCAGCCTATCGGCCGCCCGAAGTCGGCGTATCGATGTCGAGGAGAGTCGCGGCGGATGTCCCTGACAGTACGATCGCGTTTACGGGCGGCCGCCTAATCACCATGCGCGATGCCGACGGCGGTGTCATTGAGCACGGCACGGTGGTTGTGCGCGGCAATCGCATCGTGGCGGTTGGCGAAAAGGATGCGGTCGAGATTCCTACGGATGCCAATGTCGTCGATGTGACGGGCAAGACACTGATTCCCGGCCTGATCGACGCACATGCGCATGGCCAGCAAAGCGCGGGCATGATGGTCGAACAGAACTGGCGCCACTACGGCACGCTCGCGCTTGGCGTCACGACAACCTTCGACCCCTCCAATGAAGCCACCTCAATTTTTGCAGCAGCAGAAATGCAGCGTGCCGGACTGATTCTGGCACCACGTATCTACTCGACAGGCAACATCATTTATGGCGCCCGATCGGGCAGCTTTGCCAAAATCGACTCACTGGAGGAGGCGCGTGAACACGTTCGCCGACTTAAGGCCCAAGGCGCCATCAGTGTGAAGAACTACAATCAACCCAGGCGTGATCAGCGCCAACAGGTTGCCGTTGCGGCTCGTGAAGAGAACATGCTCACCGTGGGCGAAGGCGGCGCGCTCTACCATATGGACCTATCGATGGTGGCTGACGGCAATAGCGCCATAGAGCACAACTTGCCTCAAGAAACCCTCTACGATGACGTGGTGCAGTTTTGGCAACAGACCAACGTCGCCTACACGCCGACGCTAGTCGTGACCTACGGTGGCCTGACCGCCGAGCACTATTGGTACAAAGAACGCAATGTATGGGAACACCCGATCTTAAGTCGTTTCGTACCGCCGCGCGTGTTGCAACCCCGCTCTGTGCGACGCATTACCGCGCCGGATGAGGATTTTTATCATATCAACGCGGCAGCGGCCTCCAAAGTACTCGCTGACGCAGGCGTTAATGTGAGTATTGGCGCACATGGCCAGCGCGAGGGCCTGGCCAGTCACTGGGAAATTTGGGGGTTCGCCCAAGGGGGAATGTCTCCCGTTGAGGCGCTGCGTACCGCGACCATCGCCGCCGCCGAGAAACTCGGATTCGAGCGTGATCTTGGCACACTCGAAACCGGCAAGCTCGCTGATGTTGTGGTTCTTGATAGTAATCCGCTCGACGACATCTACACCACCGACCAAGTGAATCGCGTGATGCTGAATGGGCGACTTTATGATGCTCAAACGCTAAATGAGCAAATCTCTGGCACCCGGGTTTCCCGGCCTTTTTATTGGCAGCTCGACTAAACAGGCCAGAGTCGCGTGATCACACATCGCAAAGGAATCCAACATGAGAACTAAACGCGTCCATACGAGCGGTTTGATCGCCATATTGTCTCTTGTCGTGTTGTGCGGATGCAGCAGCGGCGGGGATGCACCGGTATCCGCCGGCGTGGGCACCGATCCGACACTCCCGGATCCAGACACATCATTGATACCCGTGGTCAATATTGCGCCCGCTCGGGGCTGGGAAAATGGCGCGATGCCCGTTGCGAGGGATGGCTTGCAGGTCAACGCCTTCGCATCGGGTCTTGATCACCCGCGTTGGATCTACATGCTGCCCAACGGCGACGTGTTGGTAGCCGAATCAAACGCGCCGCGTAAACTAGGCGGCGTTAGCGGTATAAAAGGCTGGGTCGCTCGACGCGTCATGAAAAAAGCTGGCGCGGCAACGGCAAGCGCCAATCGCATCACCTTGTTGCGCGATGCAGATGGTGACGGCGTCGCTGAGTTGCAAACTCCCTTTCTCGAGAACTTATACTCACCGTTTGGCATGGTGCTAATCGACGACTATCTGTACGTGGCGAATACCGATGCAATCGTGCGTTTTCCCTATCAAAGCGGCCAAACCTCGCTAACCGCCGCGGCCGTCGAGATCGCCGAACTCCCCGCGGGCGAGATCAATCAGCATTGGACCAAGAGCTTGGTCGCCAGCGAAGACGGACAGACGCTATATGTGGGCGTGGGTTCTAATAGCAACATTGCTGAAAACGGCATGGACAACGAAGTGGATCGCGCCGCCGTGTTGAAAATCGACATCGCATCAGGCCAACGCGAAGTCTTTACCAGCGGCCTGCGCAATCCGGTCGGCCTGGCATGGCACCCTATTACAGGCGCGCTCTGGACGGTGGTCAATGAACGCGACGAATTGGGCAACAACTTGGTGCCTGATTACCTGACAGAAGTAAAACAAGGCGCTTTTTACGGCTGGCCTTACAGCTACTTCGGACAAAACATCGACACGCGCGTTAAGCCTCAAAAACCGAGCCTCGTTGCTCAAGCCATCGCCCCCGACTACGCTCTCGGCGCGCACGTCGCAGCACTCGGTCTCGAGTTTTATCAACACCCATTGATGCCTGACTTTCAAAACGGTGCCTTTATTGGCTTACACGGCTCATGGAATCGCAAACCGCATAGTGGCTATAAAGTGATATTCGTCCCATTTGAAAACGGTCGTCCGATCGGTCAACCGCTCGACATTTTGACCGGCTTTCTCGACTCGGACAACAACGCTCAGGGGCGCCCAGTCGGCGTGGTAACGGCGCGCGACGGCGCGGTACTGGTCGCCGATGACGTGGGCAATATCATCTGGCGCGTGGCGCCTAACTAACGGGCGGGGCCTGACGTTTGTCGCTTTTGCTCACAGGAGCGCGTCGTGACGAGTGCAACGGACGCTAAAACGATTACGGTCAGCGCGCGCTCGATCGGATCAATGACCGCTTGCGACCATCGGATGCGCGGCGCGATAACGTCACACCTGACTCCACTCTTGGGGCACAATAAAAAATGACCAGTGCCAAACGCCGTTTTCTTTATCTGACTGGGCTCATCATTGCCGGCGAAGCTATTTTCGCCTTGCCGTTTCACGTGACGCGTTTTTTCCGACCCACAGTATTGGAGGTGTTTGGTCTTACCGCCACTGAGCTTGGAGCAGCGCAAGGGCTCTACGGTATAACCGCTATGGTTGCCTATTTTCTAGGTGGCCCACTTGCCGATCGTTTTCCTGCGCATACCTTGCTTGCCTCATCGCTGTGGGCGACCGCTCTGGGTGGCGTGTATATGGCGACCTTTCCAACCTACTCGGGCGCGTTAGCGCTATGGGGATTTTTCGGATTCTCGACCATCTTGCTTTTTTGGGCGGCAATGATCAAAGCCACCCGGCAGTGGGGTGGCGAACACGAACAGGGTAAAGCGTACGGATTTCTCGACGGCGGTCGTGGGCTATTGGCCGCTGCGCTGGCCAGCGTAGGCGTCGCGCTGCTCGCGTTCGCGTTACCCGACGGCGGCAGCGCTGCTACCATTGAGGAAAAACGCGCGGTGCTGCGCACGATTATCTACGGCTATACCGCCGTCACATTGCTTGCCGGCGTGTTGGTCTGGTTTATCGTCCGACCAACCTCCGGTGAGGCAGCGTTCTCCCACACGCCACCCCTGGCTGGAATCTCTGCCGCTCTTGCATTACCCACCGTGTGGTTACAGGCGATTATCGTTTTGTGTGCGTATGTGGGCTACAAAGGATTTGATAACTATTCGCTGTTTGCTGTGCAAGTCTACGGCTTAACAGACACCGAAGCGGCAGGATTAGTCACACTCGGCTCCTGGGTGCGCATCGTCGCAGCGATTGGCGCCGGCCTTATCGGCGACCGTATTGGGGCATCGAAAACACTGATTGTGTTATTTGCCCTACTGCTTCTGGCTGACCTCTATTTCGCCCTCACAGTACCCGGTGCCGAATGGGTATTAATCGGTAATGTGTTACTCACGTGCATCGCGATTTTCGGTTTCCGCGGTCTGTATTTCGCATTATTTCAAGAGGCACGGGTTCCGCTTCCGATTACCGGCACAGCGATTGGTATCGTCTCGGTTGTGGGCTACACACCCGATATATTCGTCACGTTTGTCGCCGGTGTGCTCATTGATCGCTCGCCTGGACTCGCCGGCCATCAACACTTTTTCGTGTTCCTCGCGGCCTTCGCGCTGGTTGGTCTCATTGCGAGCACACTGTTCCATCGAAAAGTACGATAGTCGCTCAGTCTCTGGCTTGAAAAGCGGCCAGGGCCTCGCGCGCGCGCATAACAAACCGATGATCATCATCGAGGTGCGTAGTTAATATCGCCACCCCCTCCAACAGGAGTGATTCGGCCTCGGCATCTTCTTGAAACTCAGCGAGGCACGCGCCGAGACGCCACTTGGCCTGCCCAACCACAAAATGATCAGGCAGTTTATCGGAAAGTATTTCGACCGCTTCACGAAGCGTCGGAATGGCCGACTCGCAGCGATCCTGCAGCTGATTGATGCGCCCTAGATTCAGGTGCACGCGACCGACGTTTGGGCTGTCGGGCGTATGCAGCATAATCAGCCGTCGTGCTTCTTCTTGCATGCGCAAAGCTTCGCCATAATCCCCTCTAATTTCCGCGACACTACTCATGCCATTCGCGATATAGAGGTTGTAGGTGTAATCAGGACCATAAAGCCGAATGTTCTGATCCATCGTTTTTTGATAGATCGCCATTGCCTCATCGTATCGCTTCAAGTTGGTCAGCGATCGAGCCATACCCAGGTGCAGATCGGTTTCAACAATTTCCTTGTTCTTTTTAACCCGTTTATGCGTAGCCTCGATGTCTAGGAAAATGTCATAGGCCTCTTGGTGCGAACCGGTATGGTCTAACAGTGTCGCCAGATTTAGCTTGGCTGCCGCGGTACGCATGTCGTCATCACCCAGCGATTGTTGGAGCAGTCGCAGCGCTTCTCGATATTGCAGATCGGCACCTTCGTAGTCTCCTTGGAGATGCATCATACGACCGAGCCGGCCATGGGCCTCACCTTGACTGGCCAGATCGCCAAGCACTTTACTGATATCGATAAGCTCATAGGCCAGTGCTTCGGCTTGCGCATAGTTCCCCACCATGTCCTCGGACTCCGCCAGGTGCATGAGGATGTCGAAATATTCACGACTGTTTTGACCATCCAGTTCCGCCACCAGCGTTTTGCGCTCGTACATGAGCTCTTGAGTTTCGTTGTTCAACCCCATCGCCATATACACGCCGGCAATGGTTTCCATCATATCGGCCCGAAGACGTGGTTCATCGGTAAACTCTTGTTGGACGCGCTCGCGCCCCGATTCAAGAATTTCGCGTGCGGTGACCGTGCGGCCCTCTGCCTTAGGTCCAGCGGCCTCGAATATGCTGACCAAAAAGTCCTGGGTGGCCTGCAGTCGATTACGTTCGGCCAAAACCGCCAGTCGCTGCTGCTCGCTGCGAGCGGCTGAAAGACTGGCAAATAGGGCAAAACCGGCGAGGCTTACAATCGCCACGGTGCTTAACGCCACAGCGGTGACATTACGCCCCACAAATTTTCGCGCGCGATAAAACCATGACGGCGACTTCGCACTGACCGGCATGCCCTCACGCCAATGGCGAAGATCCGATGCGAGACTCTCCATCGACGCATAACGATCGGCCGGATCTTTGGCCAGCGCGCGGGACAGAATCGCGTCCAAATCGGTATCAATAAGATCATTGCAATGACGAGCGGGCTTGGGGGATTGGCGACTCACCTTGGCGTGCAGTTCGGCCAAACTCAAACCCTCGACGTCAATCGGCAGAACGCCAGTGAGCAGTTGATACAACACAACGCCGATGGAATACACATCGGTTGTCACGTCTACCGCCTCACCGCGCAACATTTCTGGACTCGCATAGGCAGGCGTCACGGGGCGCTGTGCGATTTGCGTGAGTGCAACGTCCTGGTCCGACTCAAGCACTTTGGCAATGCCAAAATCGAGAAGGCGCGGGTAACCGAAATGGTCAACCAGAATATTCGTGGGCTTCAGATCGCGATGAATCACCAAATTACGATGGGCATACTGCACGCCATTGCTCACCTCAAGGACGAGATCCACTGCCTGTCGTACGCTGCATTGATGGCGACGGCAGTATTCGTCAATACGCACGCCATCCACATAGTCCATGACAAAGTACGGCGTGCCGTCATCACTCACGCCGCCATCCAGTAGCCGCGCGATATTGTCGTGGACAAGTCGAGCGAGAATTTGCCGCTCGTTGATAAAGCGCTCTTTGGCAACGTGGCTATCGAGTCCAATCGACAGTGTTTTTACCGCCACCCGCTTCTCGAATTCGCCATCGGCTCGTTCGGCAAGATAGACGGCCCCCATTCCACCGCGGCCCAACAACGACACAAGACGCCATTGGCCCAAACGCTTTTCTATAAATGTGCTCGAGTCGTCTTCAGCCAATGCGGAAAGACCCACTTTATTCGACAATCCATCAAAGAAAGCTTCGCTTTCGTTTGCCGCCGTGAGTAGCGAACTAACTTCGTCATACAGTGCCTGATCGTCACCACAGGCTTGCTTCAGGAAGCGATCGCGATCATCGGGCGACAGGGTGATCGCTTCGTTAAACAGTTCTTCAATCCGCGGCGAAATCGGCATGTCAGCTTTCGTCCTTCCCCTCTCGCTGCATTTCGCGATATACCCATGCGCTGAGCAACGCCCAGTCGCGTTTGACTGTTGCGGGCGATACGCCAATGACATTGGCGGTCTCCGCAATCGTCATGCCGCCGAATACGCGGCAATCGAATAATTCTCCATGTCGCGGATTTTCCTTCTCAAGTGATTTGATCACGGCGTCGAGCTGCACCACGTCATCCAGTGTTGTCTCATCATCGAGCGCCAAACCCGACAAAGTAACCTGAACGGCATCACCGCCGCGCTTCGCCGTTGAGGCACGCTCTGCATAGCTCACAAGAATCTGCCGCATCGCGCGTGAGGCCGTTGCATAGAAGTGCGTGCGATTTTCATAACCCGATAAATCACTATTTGCTAACTTGAGGTACGCCTCACTGATCAGTGCCGTGGTGTTGAGCGTATGGTTGCCGCGCCAACGGCGTCGATGGGCAGCCGCGATTTTTCGAAGTTCGTCATAGACCTGCGCAAACAGCGCATCGCCCGCCTGCCGATCACCGTCCGCCGCCGCCTGAAGCAGCTTTGTTATGGCTTGTTTTTCGCTCACTTCGCCCCCTTCCTTGGGGCAGTATAGCGACTTTCTTAAAATCAGCGCCAGCAATCGAGGAAGAAGCGCCGCGCTACCTTCGTTGTGGCGGGGCCTGCCAAGAGTCGATCAA
Organism: Pseudomonadota bacterium; assembly: GCA_039028935.1. NCBI lineage: Bacteria > Pseudomonadati > Pseudomonadota > Pseudomonadota bacterium. The sequence goes on from JBCCHD010000004.1 coordinate 173,671, forward strand.
AGCACGACGCCTCTAGTTAAGCTGCAATTTCAGTTGCTCAAGTTCGGCCTGCTGTGCCTCCAACATGGCCTGCTGTGTCTTTAGTGCTTCGACCAGCACGGGTATCAATCCCATGTAAGCCACCGTCTTCAATCCGGTCGTTGGATCCTCCCGTACCAGCTGCGGTAGCACATCGGCCACATCCTGGGCGATAAAGCCAAGCTGATGATCACTCGCAAACCGCTCTTGTCCGCTCAACGCTTGTGCACGCTGACCACGCGTATCAGGCACGAACGCATACGAAACGCCTTCGAGCTGTTTGATCGTATCCACGGCGCTGCGAATCGGCTGGATGTTGGTTTTCAGTCGACGATCCGAATAGGAACTGTAATTGAGGGGACTGGCCGCGAAGTATTCTCGACTGTACATCGCCCGAAACGGAAACGTTCCCCGCCCAAGGTAGCCAGTTTCAAAACTGGTTGGCTCCAGCACGGTATAGGCGGTACCGTCGGTGGCCTGGGTGATGCGAAAGTTGCCGTTTGTACCGCCATCGAACACCACGCGCCCGCGAACTTCAAAGGCATCCTCATTCCGATTGCCGCCTGTATTAACGCGCACCTCTCCGCCCTCCGCATTGAGTGTTAGCGGCGCCGCATTTCCATTGTTGCGCGCCATAATCTCATTGTTGTCCAGCGCCACATTGATCGACGTGTCGCTTCCCAAAGTCATAAAACCGCCACCGCCGGGTGCCACATCACTTCCAGAGCCGATGTGCAGACGGGTGCTTGGTGATACGTTGGCGATACCGACGTTTTCATCGGCATCAATGACAAACGGGGCGCTCGACGACGAGGCGACGTTGGACACTACGAACTTGCCGCCCCCTGCCGCCCAACTGTCGGCGCTCGAACCCACAAACCATTCTGCTCCCCCTGCAAACGGATTACGCAGGCTGAACTGCCAATCGGGGTCCGAGGTCGTCAGTTTCGCGTTCGGTGCAAATGCACCGACACCGACGTCGCCCAATACATAGAGGCCGGCATTGGGACCAACGCCCGCTGTTCCAACCGATACACTGCGATTCTCATGGACCATGAGCGCAGTCGTGCCACTTACACGCGCGCGCAAAGGCGTCCCACCCGACGCCGAATCGATAAATAGATCGGCGCTCGCGTTGGCTGTGCCAATTGCTACCGCATGGCCCGCCGGAACGAAGTGAGTTGAAAGATTGGTTGACCACGGACCGCTGTTGTCGGTGGCACACTGCACATTACCCGTCGGGGTTACACCCACCATAAAAGAGCCACTTTGGCAGGAACCACCAATCTGCTGCTGCAGAAGCGGAATGACGCTGTCGATCGTCGAAATTGCCGCGGCATTGTCCTGGATTAAAAAGACAGCCTGATCGATATCGCTCTCAGCAAGACTGAGCGCATTAGTGAGTGTAATAACATCGCTGTTGTTAGACGACACCTGCGATTCGATGGATTCGATGTTGTTTTCGAGTGTATTGAGTATGGTTTGCAGGGTATCGGTCGTCGTCGAGAGCGACTGAATATCGCTGCTTTGATCGAGATCTTGCGCGGTATTACCACCGAGCGTATTGGCATCGTTGGCTTTGAGAGCATAGGCTACGGAGGTCAACGCGCGCCTTGGCGTCATCTCATCATCGGTGCCCACCTTGACGCCCAGGAAAAGTGGCGTATCAAACATCCCCGCCGGGAATGGATTAGACTGATTGCCAAAGGTTGTTGAAAACAACCCTTGCGAAGGAAAGACGCTCTGAAACTCAGACCATACCGGTGTACCGCCCGATTCGCTGGTGTAAATCGA